>JASLCK010000006.1 GCA_030151865.1 Rhodospirillaceae bacterium
GGCGATGTCCATTCCCGCATTCTGGTGCGGATCGAGGAACTTCAGGAAAGCCTGAAACTGATCGAACAATTGATCAACCAGATGCCGGGCGGCGCGCTGCACAAGCCCATCCCCTTCCGCGGCGGCGAAGGCATGGCCCTGGTGGAAAGCTTCCGGGGCGAAATCCTGTTGTGGGTGCGGGTGTCGGAAGTGGGCCGGGTGGTGCGCTGCCATCCCCGCGATCCGTCCTGGTTCCAATGGCCGCTGTTGGAAGCCGCCATCGAAGGCAACATCATCGCCGACTTCCCCTTGTGCAATAAGTCGTTCAACTGTTCCTATTCGGGGGCCGATCTCTGATGTCGCTCTTGCGTCTGCTTGCCCACGAACTGTTCCGGGGACCGCGCACCCTGCCGGCACCAGCGCCCGATGCCGACGCCCTGGCGCAACTGGCCGGACAGGTGCGTGACGCCGGACGGCGCAAACTGGGCCGATCCATCAGCATCCGCGAAATCGATGCGGGCTCGTGCAATGGCTGCGAATTGGAAATCCACGCCGTCAACAGCCCCGTCTATGACCTGGAACGCTTCGGCATCCGCTTTGTCGCCAGCCCGCGCCATGCCGATGTGCTGCTGATCACCGGCCCGCTCAGCGCCAACATGGCCGAAGCGGTGCGCCGCACCTATGACGCCGCGCCGGAACCCAAATGGGTGGTGGCCATGGGCGATTGCGCCATCAATGGCGGCTGCTTCGCCGGAAGCTATGCGGTGCTGAACGGCGCGGCCAGCGTCGTACCGGTGGATTTGCAGATTCCCGGCTGCCCGCCCACCCCGGAAAAGCTGCTGGCCTGTCTGCTGGCCTTGCTGGAAACCGTCGCCGGATAACCGGGATTACAGCAAGCCGCCCTGACCGCCGATCTGGGCGTCCAGTTCTCTGTTATAGCGCTCGGCCTCTTCCATATGCTCGCGCATCAGACGGCGCACTTCGCCCGCCGCGCGGGCGCGATAGGCGGCGATCAGGGCGATGTGATAGCGCAGGTTCGAGCGGCTGAATTCCGTCTGTTCGGGATACAGAACCTTTTTATAGACCACCAGATCGCTGACCAGATCGTTCAGGAAACGGCAAACCAGGGTCAGCAGCGGATTGTCGCAACGGCGCGCCAGTACGTTGTGAAATTCAAGTTCCGCCATGCGCTGGGCCTGCCGATCCTCCGGCGTTTCCGGGGCATTGGCGCACACCGCCACCAGTCGTTCCAACTCGGCGAAATCCGCTTCGGTCAATTTGCCCACCACGCTGACCGCCAATTCCGGTTCCACCAGCTTGCGCAGCACATAAAGGTCGCTGCCGCTGGGCCGCTGGAAATGCAGGTAGTTGCGCAACAGATCGGTGGCATGACCAAAGGTCACGCTTTCCAGGATGGCCCCGCCCTTCGGCCCGGTCTTGATGCTGACCAGTCCCTGCACTTCCAGGGATTTCAGCGCCTCGCGGATGGTGCCCTTGGAACATTCGAACATTTCCATCAGTTCGCGCTCGTTGGGCAACCGGTCGCCGGGAGCAAAGCGTCCGGTGACGATCCAACGCTTGACCTCGTCAACGATCAGATCGGACCGCTTGCGGCGGCGGGTGCGTATGGGACTATCGGTCAGCATCGGCAAAGGGTCCGTCGAAAGGGCCAGGAAAAAGGGCCTGGGAGAGGCAGAAACTATAGGGCGGATATGGGCTTTTTCAGACAGCCGCGCAACAGGATTGACAGGGCCGTTTCCGCAAGGTACACCAATTATGCTATTTATACGCATAAATTCCATACCCCAAGAAAGTGGAGAAACTGCCGTGGCCGGTCTTGCGAATTTCCAATGGGACGATCCTCTTCTGTTTGACGACGAGTTGAGCGACGACGAACGCCTCGTCCGCGACTCGGCCCGCGCCTACTGTCAGGAAAAACTGATGCCGCGCGTGCTTGAAGCCAACCGCAAGGAAAGCTTCGACCGCAGCATCATGAACGAGCTGGGCGAACTGGGCATGCTGGGTTCGACCATCGACGGCTATGGCTGCGCTGGCGTCAACCATGTCTGCTACGGCCTGGTGGCCCGCGAAGTCGAACGCGTCGATAGCGGCTATCGTTCCGCCATGAGCGTGCAGTCGTCCCTGGTGATGCATCCGATCTATGCCTATGGCTCGGAAGAACAGCGCCAGAAGTTCCTGCCCCGTCTGGCCACCGGCGAACTGGTCGGCTGCTTCGGCCTGACCGAGCCGGACCATGGGTCCGATCCCGGCAGCATGAAGACCCGCGCCACCAAGGTTGACGGCGGCTATGTGCTGAACGGCAGCAAGATGTGGATCACCAACTCGCCGATCGCCGATCTGGCGGTGGTGTGGGCCAAGCTGGACGGTGTGATCCGCGGTTTCATCGTCGAACGCGGCTTCAAGGGCTTTTCGACCCCCAAGATCGAAGGCAAGTTCAGCTTGCGCGCTTCGGTCACCGGCGAAATCGTCCTGGACGAAGTGTTCGTGCCCGAAGAAAACCTGCTGCCCAACGTGTCGGGCCTGAAAGGTCCGTTCGGCTGCCTGAACAAGGCCCGTTACGGCATCGCCTGGGGCGTGCTGGGCGCGGCGGAATTCTGCTGGCATGCGGCCCGTCAGTACACCCTGGACCGCAAGCAGTTCGGCCGTCCCCTGGCCGCCACCCAGCTGGTGCAGATGAAGCTGGCGGAAATGCAGACCGAAATCACCCTGGGCCTGCATGCGGTGCTGCGTCTGGGCCGTATGCTGGACGCCGACAAGGCCGCGCCGGAATGCATCTCGCTCTTGAAGCGCAACAATTGCGGCAAGTCGCTGGCCATCGCCCGCGTCGCCCGCGACATGCACGGCGGCAATGGTATTTCCGACGAATTCCACATCATCCGTCACGTGATGAACCTGGAATCGGTCAATACCTATGAAGGCACCCACGACATCCATGGTCTGATCCTGGGTCGTGCGCAGACCGGCATCCAGGCCTTCAGCGCCTAATAACCAAGAAGAGGAAGCAGGAACATGGACGGTCTGTTGTCAGGCGTCCGCGTTCTGGAACTGTCGCGCATCCTGGCCGGCCCTTGGGCCGGTCAGGTGCTGGCGGATCTGGGCGCCACGGTCATCAAGGTTGAACGTCCCGGCGCGGGCGACGACACCCGCACCTGGGGGCCGCCCTTCGTCAAAGACGATCAGGGAAATCCGGTGGATGACCTGTCGGCTTATTTCCTGTGCGCCAATCGCGGCAAGCGGTCGGTCACCATCGATTTCACCCGGCCCGAAGGCCAGGAACTGGTGCGCCGTCTGGCCGCCGAATGCGACATCGTGGTGGAAAACTTCAAGGTCGGCGGTCTGGTCAAATACGGCCTCGACTACCCGTCCTTAAAGAAGGTCAATCCCAAGCTGGTCTATTGCTCGATCACCGGCTTCGGCCAGGACGGGCCTTATGCCCACCGCGCCGGTTATGACTTCATGATTCAGGGACTGGGCGGACTGATGAGCCTGACCGGCCATCCCGACAGCGCCCCCGTCAAGGTCGGCGTCGCCGTCACCGATGTCTTCACCGGGCTTTATTCGGTGATCGGCATTCTGGGCGCGTTGCATCACGCCCAAAAGACCGGCGAGGGCCATCATATCGATGTGGCTCTGCTGGATGTTCAGGTGGCGACCCTGGCCAATCAGGCGCTCAACTATCTGGTGGCGGGCAAGTCCCCCACCCGGTTGGGCAACAGCCATCCCAACATCGTGCCCTATCAGGCGTTCCCCACCGCCGACGGCCATATCATTCTGGCGGTCGGCAATGACGGGCAGTTCGCCCGTTTCTGCGAGGTGGCGGGCCGTCCCGAACTGGCCGCCGATGAACGTTATGCCACCAACCCGGCCCGCGTTGCGCATCGCGTCGAACTGGTGGCCATCGTCGCCGATCTGCTGAAAAGCCGTTCCAGCCGCGATTGGCTGGACGCGCTGGAAGGTGTCGGCGTTCCGGCTGGTCCCATCAACACCATGGCCGA
>JASLCK010000009.1 GCA_030151865.1 Rhodospirillaceae bacterium
GGCCGATCTGGTGGATGATACCGCCATCCTGCAAGGGTTGGACAAGGTGACGGGCCGCGTCATGACCATCGAAGCCCCGGTGGGCTCGTCGGTTCATTTCGGCACGCTGGAAATCATCGTGCGCACCTGCCGCAAGCGCCCGCCGGAAGAAGATCCGGAATCGGCTGCTTTTCTGGATGTTTGGGAAATCCGCACCGGTCAGGCCGCCACCAGCATCTTCCGCGGCTGGATGTTCGCTTCCAGCCCGGCGCTGTCGGCGCTGGAACACCCGGTCTATGATATCTGGGTGTTGGACTGCGAAAACAGCGCTGATAAGGCATCGGCTCCCAAGTCGCAGTGAAACTGGCCGTGACGCTGCATGGCGTCGGCCAGCAGGGTCAGGTAGCGTTTGCGGGGGATTTCCAAAGCCCCGAAACGGGCCAGATGATCCGTGATGAACTGGGTATCCAGCAAGCTATAGCCGCCCGCGATCAGACGGGCGACCAGATGCACCAGGGCCACTTTGCTGGCATCGGTGGCGCGGCTGAACATGCTTTCCCCGAAGAACGCCCCGCCCAGCGATAGGCCGTAAAGTCCGCCCACCAGTTTGCCGTCCTGCCAGGTTTCCACCGAATGGGCCAGCCCCAGATCGTGTAACTGCACGAACAGATGCATGATCTGTTCGTTGATCCAGGTGTCTTCTCGGCCCGGTCCCGGTTCGGCGCACAGGCGGATGACGTCGGCAAAGGCGCTGTCCACCCGCACTTCGAACTTGCCCTGGCGCAGCACTTTGCGCAGGGATCTTGGCACATGAAAATCATCAAGCGGCAGGATGCCCCGTTCCTCGGGGTCGATCCAATAAAGCTTGGGATCGTCACGATGGCGCGCCATGGGGAAAATCCCCATGGCATAGGCGCGCAAAATCTGATCCGGGCTTAAAGGCAGCATAATCGACGATCCGTATAATCCCCTTACAGGTAAACGGATTTTCGGTTCCGGGAAAAGTCATAAAATCAAACGGGTTATCGATGCTGGAAGGGAATGCCCGACGGTCTGCCATAAGCAAGCCCGCCAGTTTCCGACTGATTGGACGATGATGATCCGGGGCTGAAGGAAAAGGACCAGCCGCCGGTGCCGTTGCTGTTGCCGCTGCTGAAGCTGCGGCTTTGTTCCTGGCCGCGCGGGGTGCCGTCTTCGTCACGCCCGGTCATCTGCTGGGCCTGTTCGTCGGGGTCGGAAAAGCGGGCGCTGCCGTCACTGTTGGCGGGGGCGGGCTGTTCGCTCCAGGCCAGAGCCAATTCGGGCAGGGCGATCAAGCAAGCGGCGGCGATGAAAAGGCGGGTTGTGCGCATGATGCGGTCCTGAATAGAATTTTGACCAAATCCTAGCGCCGCCAATCAGGCGGATTTAAGGCAATAAAAGGCGGCGGTGTCATAAGGAAACGTTACCGGGTCTTGTCCCGCCAGATCGGGGTGGGTGGTGATCAGATGGCGCAGTTGATCGGCCAATTGCTCGCGCTGATCTTGCGGCAAAGCAGCGATAAAGCTGCTGGACAGGGTGCGTTTGACGATCACCTGTTCCGCCGGTCCGCGATGCCCGCCGGGAAAATGGCGTTCCTGTAAGGGGCCAAAGCCCCGGGCTGGAAACAGGTTGCGCCAAGCCTGGGTATGATAGCGGGGCGTGTCGCCTTCAAACGGAGTGATCAGGCGGGTGATGGCAGCAACCCAATCGACGCTTTCGTCGCGGACATTCCAAACCAGCCCCAAGGCTCCTCCCGGTTTTAAGACACGGTGGATTTCCGCCAGGGCTTCCGCCGTGGCAAACCAGTGGAAGCTTTGGGCGCAGACCACCGCATCGACGCTGCAATCGGGCAGGGGGATGGACTGGGCGGTGCCCGCCACGGCCTTGACATCGGGATGGGCGCGGCTCAGTTCCCGACGCATGGCGTCCACCGGCTCCACCGCCACGATATTGGCCCCTAAATCCTTCAGGCGGGGCAGAAACTTTCCGGTCCCCGACCCCAGATCGACCACTTGCTTTGTCGGGCCAAGCCCCAGATCGTTTTTCAGCCAATCGGACAACAGCGGCGAATAGTCCGGGCGGCCCTGACTGTAAAGGTCGGACCCTTTGGCAAAACCTTGCGCGGCGGAAGAATGAACGTTGTCCATGGCAAACCTCTCCGATAAAAGGGCGACAGACAAAAGAAAAGGGGGAAAACGACAGGTGCGCTTTCCCCCTTTGATCTTCAAGTTCCCAGCGGCTTAGTTGGTGCCGTTGACCCACTTTTCCAACCAGTGAATATCATATTCACCGTTGATGAACTGGGGTTCCTGCACAAGGCGATTGTGCAGCGGGATGGTGGTCTTGACACCGTCGATGACGAATTCACCCAGGGCGCGGCGCAGGCGCATCAGGCATTCGTTGCGGTTGCGGCCGTACACGATCAGCTTGGCGATCATGCTGTCATAGGTCGGCGGAACCTTGTAACCGGTGTAAAGGCCGGAATCGACGCGCACGCCCAGGCCGCCGGGAGTGTGGAAGGTGCCGATCTTGCCCGGACAGGGGGCGAAGGTTTCGGGGTCTTCCGCATTGATGCGGCATTCGATGGCATGGCCTTCAAAGCGGATGTCGTCCTGGGTGTAGCCCAGTTCCTCTCCGGCGGCGATGCGGATCTGTTCGCGCACGATGTCGATGCCGGTGATGGCTTCGGTCACCGGATGTTCGACCTGCAGGCGGGTGTTCATTTCAATGAAATAGAACTCGCCGTTTTCGTACAGGAACTCCAGGGTCCCGGCATTGCGGTAGCCCAGATGCTTGATGGCTTTACGGGCGATTTCGCCGATGCGGGCGCGTTCCACCGGGCTGAGCGCGGGCGACGGGGCTTCTTCCAGAACCTTCTGGTGACGGCGCTGCAACGAGCAATCGCGTTCGCCCAGATGCACCACATTGCCGTGACCATCGGCCAGGATCTGCATTTCGATATGGCGCGGCTTTTGGAGATACTTCTCCATATAGACGTCGCCGTTGCCGAACGCGGCCTTGGCTTCCGAACGGGCCAGACGGAAGGCTTCGCGCAGCTCTTCCGGGTTTTCCGCGCTCTTCATGCCCTTGCCGCCGCCGCCGGCGGTGGCCTTGATCAGCACCGGATAGCCGATCTGCTCGGCCAGTTCCAGGGCATGTTCTTCCGACACGACCGAGCCGTCCGAACCGGGCACGCACGGCAGACCGGCTTCACGAGCGGCCTGCTTGGCGGTGATCTTGTCGCCCATCATGCGGATATGGTCAGGCGACGGGCCGATAAAGGCGATGCCGTGTTCTTCGACCATTTGGGCGAAGTCGGCATTTTCCGACAGGAAGCCATAGCCGGGATGGATGGCGTCGGCGTTGGTGATGGTGGCGGCGGCGATGATCGCCGCCTTGTTGAGATAGCTGTCGCGGGCGGGCGGCGGACCGATGCAAACCGATTCGTCAGCCAGACGCACATGCATGGCATCCTGGTCGGCGGTGGAATGCACCGCGACCGTTTTGATGCCCATCTCGCGGGCCGCGCGGTGGATGCGTAACGCAATCTCTCCGCGATTGGCGATGAGGATCTTTTGGAACATCAGGCGATAATCACCAAAGCTTCGCCGAATTCGACCGGCTGGCCGTCATCGACCAGAATCTGCTCGACCTTACCGCCCTTGGTGGCGCGGATCGGGTTGAAGGTCTTCATGGCTTCGATCAGCAGCAGGGTCTGGCCTTCCGACACGGTGTCGCCGACCGAGATGAAGCGGGCCGCGCCCGGTTCAGGGGACATATAGGCGACGCCGACCATCGGCGACTTGACGGCGCCCGGATGGTTGGCGGGGTCGGCAGCGGCGGCGGGAGCAGCAGCCGGAGCGGCGGCAACGGCGACCGGGGCAGCAGCGACAGCCGGAGCATAAGCCATAGCGGCGGCGGTACGGGCAACGCGGATGCGCAGGCCAGCGGACTCGTACTCGATCTCGGTCAGGTTGGTTTCGTCGAGCAGGTCAGCAAGCGAGCGGACCAATTCGCTGTCGATCGGGGTCTTAGCCATTATGCCTCTTCAATGTCAGTAAGGGCGGGGGGAACAGTCAGGCGCTTGATGGCGTCCAGCGCCAGGATATAGCCGTGACTGCCGAAGCCGCAGATCATTCCCTTGGCCGCTTTGGACACATAAGAATGATGGCGGAACGGTTCCCGCTGGTGAATGTTGGACAGATGAACCTCGATCACCGGCAACTCGGCGGTCAAAAGCGCGTCGAGAATCGCGATCGAGGTGTGGGTATAGGCGCCCGCATTCAAAATGATGCCGGCGCACGTCCCGCGGGCCTGCTGGATCCAATCGATCAGCTGACCCTCGTGGTTACTCTGGCGAAAGTCGGCCGTCAGTCCGATCTGGTCGGCATGACGGCAAACCAGGGCTTCGATGTCGGCCAGGGTTTCGCGCCCATAAATCTCAGGCTGACGGGTCCCAAGCATGTTGAGATTGGGACCGTTCAAAACCAAAATTTTGGGGTTCATGGGCGTTCCCCGTAATATCGCCAATGAGTCATGGCCGCGTTTATACCATGGCATGAGCCATGCGCAATGTTATTGCAGCGCCGCATCCTTGAAACCCTGGTCGGAGCGTTTCATACTGTCGCGCAAAGTTGACATCCATCCCCTTGTCCCGCAAACGGAAATCCCATGCAACTGACCATTAACGGCGAAGTCCGCGATTTTGCCGCCGCCCTGACTGTCGAAGGCCTTTTGACCCAGTTGGGCGTCGATCTGAAAAAGGTGGCCGTCGAGCGCAATCTGGAAATCGTGCCGAAATCGGCCTATTCCGACACCGCCCTTGCCAATGGCGACCGCCTGGAAATCGTGCATTTCATTGGTGGCGGTGCGCCGGTTCCGGCCGAGGATCCGCTGGTGGTGGCGGGGCTTACCTTCCAGTCGCGTCTGCTGGTGGGGACCGGCAAATATAAGGACTTCGAGGAAACCGCTCGAGCCATCAAGGCGTCGGGGGCGGAAATTGTCACCGTGGCGGTGCGCCGGGCCAATCTGTCCGACCCCAGCAAGCCCATGCTGGTCGATTACGTCAGCCCCAAGGACTATACCTTCCTGCCCAACACGGCGGGCTGTTATACCGCTGATGAAGCGGTGCGCACCCTGCGTCTGGCCCGCGAAACCGGGGGTTGGGATCTGGTCAAGCTGGAAGTTCTGGGCGACCAGAAGAGCCTTTATCCCGACATGATGGAAACCCTGAAGGCCGCCGAAGCCCTGATCAAGGACGGCTTTAAGGTGATGGTCTATTGCACCGATGATCCCATCATGGCCAAGCGTCTGGAAGACATGGGCTGTTGCGCCATCATGCCGCTGGGTGCCCCCATCGGTTCGGGCCTGGGTATTCAAAACCCGGTCAACATTCGCCTGATCATCGAACAGTCCAAGGTGCCGGTGCTGGTGGATGCGGGCGTCGGCACCGCGTCCGATGCCGCCATCGCCATGGAACTGGGCTGTGAAGGCGTGCTGATGAACACCGCCATTGCCGAGGCCAAGGACCCCATCGCCATGGCGCGGGCCATGAAGCTGGCGGTGGAAGGCGGGCGTCTGGCCTATCTGGCGGGCCGCATGCCTAAGAAGAAGTATGCCGATCCCAGCTCTCCGCTGGCCGGTCTGATCTAATCTAATTTCCCTGTCCCGACTGGGAAATGAAAAGCCCCTGGGTGCAGACCGCATCCAGGGGCTTTTGCGTAATTATATTACAACGTCCTTATTCTTCGGCGGTGCGTTGCCGATCGAGAATACGGCTGGTCGCCAGCACGGCCAGGGTGCCGCCGATGGCGGCGATGGCCACATAATAGGGTGGCGACATGGGGTTGACCGCCAGCATCAACGGAATCACCATCGGGGTGATGCCGCCGAACACCGCATAAGAGATGTTGTAGGAAAACGAGATACCGGAAAAGCGCACGGCGGCGGGGAACGAACGCACCATGATGATCGGCACCACGGCAATGGTGCCGACGAACGCCCCGGCCAGCCCATAAAGCGCCACCAGATGCTGGGGCGAACTGGCCGCGCCCACATAAAGCAGATAAGTCGACAGCGACAGGCCGATGGCCCCGACCGTCAGAACCTTGACCGGGCCGAAGCGGTCGGTCAGCAGGCCGACCACCACGCAAGCCACCGACAAGGTCAGGGTAGCCATGCTGTTGGCGGGCAGGACTTGCGATTGAGGCAGGCCGTGCAGCTTGCTGAGCAGGGTCGGGGTCATCAGGATGACCACCACCACGGCGGCGGTCAGCACCCAAGTAATAATGACGGCGACCACCGAGGCCAGGCGATGATCTTTCAGCACGGCCTTCAGCGGCACCCCTTCGGTCTGTTTCAAGCGGCTGATCTCGGCGAAGACCGGGGTTTCTTCCAGATAGCTGCGCAGATAGACCGCCAGCAGCCCCAGCAGGCCGCCGAACAGGAAGGGCAGGCGCCATCCGAAATCCAGGACCTCGGCGGGGGTGTACCAGGTGTTGACGGCGGTGGCCGCCAGCGAGCCCAACAGAATGCCCGAGGTCAAACCGCCGGTCAGCAGCCCGCAGGCCAGTCCCATGCGTTTATAAGGAACATGCTCCGACACGAACACCCAGGCGCCCGGCACTTCACCGCCGATGGCTGCCCCTTGCAGGATGCGCAGCGCCAGCAGCGCCAGGGGCGCGCCATAGCCCAGAACCTGATAGGTCGGCAGCAAACCCACCAGCAGGGTGGGAACGGCCATCAGGAAGACGCTTAAGGTGAACATGCGCTTGCGGCCCACCTTGTCGCCGAAATGGGCCATCACCACGCCGCCCAGCGGACGGGCCAGATAACCGGCGGCAAAAATCCCAAACGCCTGCACCTGACGCAGCCAGTCGGGAATGTCGGCGGGAAAGAACTGCTTGCCGATGACCGCGGTGAAGAACACGAAGATGACGAAATCATAGAATTCCAATGCCCCACCCAGGGCGGAGAGCAGCAGGGTTCGCGCATCCTGCCCGGTCAGGGGGCGGGCGGGCACGAAAGCTTCCAGCGATGTCATAAAAGGATATCCAGTTCACGCAACAAGTGAATATAGAACGGGTTTTGCGGGAAATATCTGTACGCCGGAGGCGATCGTCAAGACACCTTCTTTGTGATCACTTTGTAAGGATCGTGCCTTTCGTGGCAAGCAATTGAAAACCATGAGGAAATTTATGGAAAAAAGAGGGCGAAAAATGGCGAAATCATGACAATCTGAACAATGTTCATGCTATTGATATTAAATGATAATTCAAAAAAATTCACTGAGTCGGAAATTTTCTCTTTTCATCTGCGAAAAAAAGCGTAAATAGCGGTCCCACAAAGACGTACCGCGCACGTGCCTCTGGCCCAAGGTTGGTTAAGCAACGACGTCAAGGCGTTCTTCTGAAGACTGCTGGTGATCCCAGCGCCCCGGAGGAAAAGCTATGTCCGTTGTTCTGTTACGCTTATCGACCCCTGCAGCCCGGTTTCACGGGACCATCCCGTCGCCGTCTTTGATCTCCAGGGATAGTATCTAGACGATCGCATGGGCGCTGTTTGCGCCCAAGGTGGCGATCGTCCTTAAACATCCCGCGGGCCTTAGATAAGTCCGCTCCTCACCCTTATTGTATTCACTTCGCGTACAGGGAGTATGCGATGACTGCTAAGATCACCCGTTTTCTGGCCGAGGAGCGGCCCGAGACCCCTTGCCTCGTCGTCGATTTGGATGTGATCGCCGACAATTATAACGCCCTGCGACGATACCTGCCGGTCGCCCAGGTCTTCTATGCTGTGAAGGCCAATCCCGCGTCGGAAGTGATTTCCCTGCTGGTCCGCATGGGCTCGTCGTTCGACTGCGCCAGCCGCCCGGAAATCGAATCGGTGCTGGCGGCCGGCGCTGCCTCCGAACAGATTTCGTTTGGCAACACCATCAAGAAGCAAAAGGATATCGCCTGGGCTTACCAGCAGGGCGTGCGCCTGTTCGCCTTCGATTCCGCCGAGGAATTGGAAAAGCTGGCGGAATCGGCCCCCGGTTCCAAGGTGTTCTGCCGCCTGCTGATGACCTGTGACGGTGCTGAATGGCCGTTGTCGCGCAAGTTTGGCTGCGAAGCCGACATGGCCCGCGACCTGCTGATCAAGGCCCGCGACCTGGGTCTGGAGCCCTTTGGCATTTCCTTCCATGTCGGATCCCAGCAGACCATGTTGGACCAGTGGGACATCGCCATCGGCAAGACCGCGCTTTTGTTCTCTTCCCTGAACGAAGCCGGGATCGAGCTGAAGATGATCAATCTGGGCGGCGGTCTGCCTGCCCGTTACCGCGACGACGTGCAGCCGGTGGACGAATACGCCGCCGCCATCATGAACGCCATGACCAAGCATTTCGGCAACAACCTGCCGCAGATGATCGTCGAGCCGGGCCGTTCGCTGGTCGGCGATTCGGGCATCATCGAAGCCGAAGTGGTGCTGATCTCGCGCAAGTCCTATGACGAAGACGTTCGTTGGGTCTATCTGGACATCGGCAAGTTCGGCGGTCTGGCCGAAACCATGGACGAAGCCATCAAGTACCGCTTGCAGGTTTCGGCCCAGGGCGAGGAAACCTCGCCGGTCATTCTGGCTGGCCCGACCTGCGACTCGGCCGATATTCTTTATGAAAAGGCCAATTACGAAATGCCGGTGTCGCTGCAGGTTGGCGACAAGGTGCGCATCCTGTCCACCGGCGCGTACACCACCAGCTATTCGGCGGTGAACTTCAATGGCTTCGCGCCGCTGAAGGCTTACTTCGTCTGATCGTCGGTTCCGGGCGGCGGGCTGTCCCGCCGCCCGGCAAGTTCTGCCGGGTCGTTTTTGCCCCGGACGCTTTTTTCCCAGGCCCCATGCCGGATCTCGGCTGGGGCTTTTGTTTTAAGGCGCTGATTTTCAACGGTTTTCATAACGCTATTATCTGGCACGACAGTTGCTTCTGCTTTCCCGGATTTTTCTATTCGGCGACAGGAGAGCCGCAATGTCCCTCTGGGGTGCATTCACAAACAGCGTGCAGGCGATGCAGACGCAATCGCATAGCCTGGGCGTGATCAGCCAGAACGTCGCCAACGTCAACACCCCGGGCTATAAAGAAGCCCAGGACATCTTCAAGACCAATCTGTCGGAAGTGACGGCGAAGACCAACATCTTCGGGGTCAAGCCGATTACCCGTCAGTTGATCGACTATCAGGGGCCGATCACCGCCAGCAATACCTGGAAGGATTTGGCGGTCAACGGTGAAGGCTTCTTCATCACCAACAGCAACGGCACGGCCAGCGGCACCACGTCCTTTACCCGCTCGGGTGCGTTTTCCACCACCAACATTCCGCCTGCCGGGACATCAGGGGCCAGTACCGGATCGGGGTTGAGCGCGGGCACCACCAGCAGCACGACCACCTCCGGGCCGATAACCTATCTGGTCGATGGGGCGGGCAATTATCTGATGGGTTATTCGGGCACCACCGGCCCGATGGGAACAGGCAGCGCCACGTCCGACACCAGTAATCTGGTGCCGCTGCAATATCAGATGGGGTCGGCTCTGCAAGGGGTTGCCACCTCTTCGATCACCCTGCAGGGAACGTTGCCGTCCAATGCGACCACGCCCCAGGCGCAGGGCTTGCCGGTATATGACCAAAGTCTGAATTCCCAGACCCTGACCATGAACTGGACCCAGACCGGAGCCAATACCTGGTCTTTGTCCTACAGCATGGATCCCAAGGCTGGGTCGGTGACCAATACGCCGACCACCGTGACTTTCGACGGCAATGGCAAGATTGTCTCTCCGACCAGTTCCACCGCCAATGTCACCTGGGCCGACGGTTCGTCCAGCGCCATCAATGTCAGCTTCAATAAGCTGCAGCAACTGGCGTCTGGCACCTTCAATATGGATCAGACCACCCAGGACGGTTTCCCGACCGGTTATCTGAACCAGCTTGGCTTTGATAGCCAGGGTATGCTGAATGCCGGTTATACCAACGGCAAGACCCAGGTTCTGGGGCAGGTGGCCATTGCCCAATTCCGCAATCCCAATGGGCTAGAGACCAAGACGGGAACCACCTTTGGCCAGACCGCTGATGCTGGGGCGATGCAGGTTGGCACGGTGGGCAGCTTTCCCAGCATGACTTCGATCAGTCCGAATTCGTTGGAGCAGTCCAACGTCAAGCTGGAAGACCAGTTCAGTCAGATGATCATTACGCAAAAGGCCTACAGCTCGGCGTCCGAGGTCTTTAAGACCGCCTACGAGATGACGCAAAGTGCGCGCGATCTGAAGCGTTGATCCAATTGGCTCCGGCGTATTGTCCGGGGCATGAAAAAAGCCCGGTCGCTGTTTGGCGACCGGGCTTTTTCTTGGGCGAAGCCTGGGGTCAGTTGGCCTTGGTCGGCTTGCGGGCCTGATCGATCAACTGCTTCAGGGCCTGCGGGCTGACGGCGCCGGGGACGACCTGATCGCCGACGATGAAGCCGGGGGTGCCGGTGACGTTCAGGGAGCGGGCCAGATCAAGGTTGTCCTTGATGACCTTGTCGATCTGATCGTCTTCCATGTCCTTCTTCAGCTTTTCCACATTCAGACCGGCATCGGCGGCGATCTTATAGATCACCTGCTCGTTCAACTGACCCTTGCTGTGCATCAGGGCGCGATGGAATTCGGCGTACTTCTTCTGGCTGCGGGCAGCCAGCGCCGCGCGCGAGGCCAGGACCGAATCCGGACCCAGCACCGGCAGTTCCTTCATCACCAGACGGACCTTGCCGTCGGCCTTGACCGCATCGAACACGGCGTCCGATACAGCCTTGCAATAGGGGCAGCGGTAATCGAAGAATTCGACGATGGTCACGTCGCCATCGGGGTTGCCCAGCACCGGCGAGGCCGGATCGTTCTTCAGATTGTAGACTTCCGCCTTGCGGTCGGTCAGGGCCTTCTTGGCGCTGGTTTCGATCGCCAGCTGTTCCTTTTCACGCATGGCTTCAAAGGCTTCGACGATGACCGAGGGATTTTCCATGATGTAGTCATGGATCATCTTCTTGACGGCGTCCTGCTGCTTTTGGGTCAGCGGCTGGTCTTCCTGCGCATGGGCGGCCAAGGGCAGGGCGGTCATGGAACCGGCAAGAAGGGCGGCGGCAGCCAAAGTACGAAAAGACATAAGGGAAACCTCTGGGATTTATGGGCCTGTGATCAGGCCCCTTGGGGCGCATCATGGGGCAGGCGACCGCCACAGGCAAGAGGGCCGTGGCGGTCCTGGCAAAGATCAGCGGCGCTGCTTTTCCTTTTCCATCTGGATCTGCGCCTGTTCGCGGATGTCTTGGACTCGCAGTGACTGGGGCGATCCCTTCTTCAGGCCCATTTCCGCCTTTCCGGCGTGATAAATGGCTTCCGACCAGCGGCCCGCCAGATAGGCATATTCGGCCATGGCGGCGGCGGCGTGGGGTTCGTCGTTGCTGCGGCCATAGGCAATGGCCAGCAAGCGCCAGGCTCCAGCACTTTCCGGGTCGCGCTGCGTCGCCACCTTCAGGTTTTCGGTGGCGTCGGCCAGCAGCGAAGGGTCTTCGGACTCCACCTCGACCTGTCCCAGTTCCTCGCGCAGCAGGGCGTTGTCGGGCAGCAGCTTGACCGCCTTTTTATATTCGGGCAGCGCTTCCGCCGCACGGGCGTTTTCAAACAGCATCTGGCCCTTTAGTTCATGGAAATAAGGATCGTTGGGCCGTTCGGCGATCAATCCGTCCACCAGCGGGATGGCGTTGGTCAGGTCGGGCTTGCGGTAATAGGCGATGGCGCGGGCATAGCGGGCGTCGATGGCCTTGTCGTCTTCCTTATAGCGGGTCAGGGTGGTGATCGGCGGTTCCATGAAGGCGATCAGCTTGGCGCGCATGCGCTTGTGCGGCTCGATATAAGCGGGCGGCACCGGCACATCGCTCCAGGGCGATTTTTCCACATGGGCGCGGATTTCATCGACGCGCTCGCGGGTGACGGGGTGGGTGCGGACATAAGGGTCCTGGCGTTCGGTGGCCAGCAGTTCCTGTTTGTCCAAAATCTGCATGAATTCCAGGAAGCCGCGCGCCGACTGGTGCATGTCGTCCAGGAAGCGCAAGGCCGCCGAATCCGCCGAGGCTTCGATGCCGCGGCTGAAGGCCATGTAATTACGCATGGCGGCTTCGTTGCCGCCCATCATCACCGCCTGGCCGACGTCGCCGCGTCCCGACGCCACGGCAGCCGCCGCGCCCAGGATCATCGACGCCACCGATGTGGCCATGGCGTTTTCCATCTGGCCGGTGCCGCGCACCAAGTGGCCGCCGGCGATATGGCCGCTTTCGTGGGCCATGACGCCAATTAACTGGCCGGGATGTTCGGTGCGGATAATCAGCCCGGTATTGATAAACATATTGAGACCTTCGGCGACAAAGGCATTCAATTGCTTGTCATTGACCAGATGCAGGTGTACCGCTTCAGGATCCACGCCAGCCTCTTGGAATAGTGGCGTGGCATAGGTGCGGATGGTATTTTCAATTTCCGCATCCCGGATGAAGGACAGGCGCGTCTGTGCCGATGCCGCGACCGGGGTCAGCGAGACGACAAACAGGACGGCCAGGGAAGAAATGCGCTTCAAGAACACGATGATCGACACTCCGGTGGTCGACGCTCCGGTAAAGGCCCAGGGTATCCGCCGTAAGAAGATAGGTCAACGCACGGCGGGAGCAATGCTGGTCTTCGGCGTTCTTTCGGTTGGACTGTCGGGCTGCGGTGGTCCAGACCGTCCGGTCGGTGTGGTCGGCCATGTGGACGGCTTCGGCGGCATGGTGGTTTCCGACGAACCGCGCGCCATGATGGTGGGCCGCGATGTGCTGTCGGCCGGCGGCTCGCCCGCCGATGCCGCCGTCGCCATGGCCTTTACCCTGTCGGTGACCTTGCCGTCCCAGGCCAGCCTGGGGTCGGGCGGGGTCTGCATGATCTATGACCATGAAAGCAAGAAGACCTCGGTCCTTGATTTCATTCCGGCGGGTCCGCAGCAGGTTGGTCCCAATACGTCTCGCCCGACATCCGTTCCCGCTTTGCCGCGCGGCCTGTTCGCCCTGCAATCCAAATACGGCAAGCTGCGGTGGGAAGCGCTGGTGTCTCCGGCCGAAGATATGGCCCGGTCCGGCGCGCCGATGTCGCGCGCTTTTGCCCGCCAGTTGGCGTTGGTCACCGGCCCGCTGTTCGAAGATCCCGAAGCCCGCGCCATCTTCGCCCGTTCCGGCCTGCGCCTGAATGAAGGCGATATGCTGGTTCAGCCGGATCTGGGGGCGATCCTGGCCCGTCTGCGGGTCAAGGGTGTGGGCGATTTCTATGCGGGTGCCACCGCCAAGGACTTGGTTGCCGCCTATAACGCGGCGGGTGGCTCGTTGTCGGCCGAGGAATTGCGGGCCTTCGCACCGCAATGGAAGGACCCGATCGAGGTCAAGTACGGCGACGATGTCGCCCTGTTCCCGCCGCCGCCTGCCGCCGCCGGTCTGCTGGAAGCGCAATTGTGGTCGGTCCTGGCGGGCAGCGACGCCTATAAGTCGGCCCCGCCCGAACAGCGTCCGCACCTGCTGGCGGAAAGCTTTGCTCACGCCTATGCCGACCGTGCCACCTGGATGAACCCGGAAGGCACGGCGACCATGACCTCGACCGAACTGCTGGATAAGCAGCATCTGGCGCAACTGACCTTTAGTCCCAACGGGCAGCATCAGGCCACGGCGGGTGATCCGCCGCCGGACCAGATTTCCGGCACCAGCTTTGCCGCCATGGACGGCGAGGGGTCGGCGGTCGTGTGTTCGCTCAGCCTGAACAACACCTTTGGCGTTGGCCGCATCGCTCCCGGCACCGGTATCATGATGGCCGCTGCCCCTGGTCCGCGCGGTCGTTCCCCGGCGTCACTGGGGCCGATGCTGGCCATCAACACCAATTCCAACGAATTCCGCTTTGCTGGCGGTGCGGGTGGCGGCACCAGCGGGGCAACCGCTTTGATCCAGGTGGCGCTGCAAGGTCTGGTGGACGGCAAGAAACTGTCGGATGCCGGGGAAACCAAGCGTCTGCATGCCCAAAACCAGCCCGATGCCGTGTTTGTCGAGCCGGGCTATCCGTCTACCGCCGCATTGGAAGGTCAAGGCCATAAGGTGGCGGAAAGCCAGATTCCCGGTCTGGTCAACGCCCTGCAATGCCCCAGCGGCTCGCCCCGGCGGTCCCGTTGCTCCTATACCTCCGACCCGCGTGGGGCCGGTTTGGGGTCTTATGTCGGTCAGTAACGGCTGACCGTTCTTCGTCTTGAGTGTTGATTGAAATGGTCGGCGGCTTGTCCGCCGACCTTTCTGATTTAGGAAGTCTGTTGAAATGGCCCATAAGGTTGCCAAGCGGGGCATGGTGTCCCCGTTTATCGTGATGGATGTGATGCAGGCCGCCGCCGCGCGCGCCGCCGCCGGGGAAAGCGTTCTGCATCTGGAAGTCGGCCAGCCCTCTACCGGCGCCCCAGCCCGTGTCATCGAAGCCGCCAAGCGGGCCATGGACAGCGACGTTTTGGGTTATACCGTGGCCTTGGGCATCGATCCCTTGCGCGAACGCATCGCCCGCAATTACGCCGAAGAATATGGCGTCACCGTGCGTCCGGAAAACGTGGTTGTGACCACTGGTTCCTCTACCGCCTTTTTGCTGGCTTTCCTGTCGGCCTTTGATGCGGGCGACAAGGTGGGAATTGCCTGTCCCGGCTATCCGGCCTATCGCAACATTCTGTCGGCCCTGGGGGTCGAGCCTGTCTTGCTGCCGGTCGGCCCGGAAAGCCGTTTTCTGCCCACCGTCGATGTGTTGAAGGCTTGCGGCCAGAAGCTGGACGGCCTGATCGTCGCCAGCCCGTCCAATCCCACCGGCACCATGCTGCCCAAGAGCGAGTTGGACGCCCTGGTCGCCTGGTGCGAGGCCGAAGGGGTGCGTCTGGTCTCGGACGAGATTTACCATGGCCTGTCCTATGGCGAACCGGCGGCGACCGCTGCCGGGGCCGGGCATGTCATCGTCATCAACAGCTTTTCCAAATATTATTCCATGACCGGCTGGCGTCTGGGCTGGATGGTGGTGCCCGACGATCTGCTGCGCGCGGTGGAGTGTCTGGCCCAGAACATGTTCATTTCCGCCCCGACCTTGTCGCAGCATGCCGCCTTGGCGGTGTTCGACTGCAAGGACGAATTGGACGCAAATGTCGAACGATATGCCCGCAACCGTTCGGTTTTGTTGAACGAACTGCCCAAGGCCGGGTTTGACCGTCTGGCTCCCGCCGATGGGGCGTTCTATATCTATGCCGATGTGTCGCGTTACACCGACGACAGTGACGCTTTTTGCAAGCGCATGCTGGCCGAAACCGGGATCGCCTGTACTCCTGGTATCGATTTTGACCCGTTGGAGGGGCATCGTTTCCTGCGCTTTTCCTTCGCCGGATCGACCGACGACATGCGGGAAGCGGCGCGCCGTCTGGCCGATTGGAAAAAGTAGAAAGCGTCAGAGCCTTGACAGGGGTTAAGTCCCCGCCCGATGGCTGGTGATAGGAGTCCTAATCCTTGGGGTATCCTTTAAGGATTAGGGCTTTGACACATCACAGCGCGGCGGAAGCCTTACGCAAGGCCAGGGCGGCCATGGGTTGCGAGCTTGAATGCGCCATGGGGCATCTGGCCCATGTCTGCGTGCGGGTCTCGGCCGAGAATTTTGGCGCCTGTTTGCGTGACACCCGCTATCGCCGCGATCCCCGCCTGAAGCGCAATCGTGCCCAATTGCTGCCCCATGACGGCACCACCCTGCGCAAAACCGCCCTGTTTTCCGGTGTGGACGAAGGGGTGATCAACCGCCTGGCTGCTCAAGGTCGGGTGCGGGCTTTCTACCGGGGCGAGGCCCTGCATCATCAGGGCGATCCGGCCAGCGCCGTATCGGTGGTGCTGGAAGGCATCATGAAGATTTGCCGCACCACCGCCGATGGGGCG
>JASLCK010000012.1 GCA_030151865.1 Rhodospirillaceae bacterium
GCAACATCACCATCACCAATAACGGCAGCCTGACCGGTCTGTCGGGTATCTTCGCAGGCAGCGGCAGCGGCACCGGCAGCATCGATACGGTCAACGATACCAACGCCAGCGGCGCGACCACCAGCGGCACCATCACCGTCACCAATAGCGGCACAGTCAACGCCACCAGCCACGGCGTTTATCTGGACGGCACCACCAACGTCTTCAACAATTCCGGCACGGTCAAATCCACCGGCGGTACCGCGCTGCTGACCGGGACCGGCAACGGCCAGATCACCAATTCCGGCACCCTGCAGGGGCAAAGCGGCGCCATCAACGGCGTCCTATCCAGCCTTACCAACAGCGGCCTGGTTGCCGGGTCGGTCACCAACACCGGCACATCGGCCATGACCCTCAGCGGCGGCGGCAGCGATTATGCGGTGCTGACCGGCTATAACGGCGGCACCGCCAGCCTGAGCGCCCCCGGTTCGATGGGCACCCTCTCCAGCACGTCGGATATCGCCTTCACCTCGGGCAAGCTGTGGCTGAACGACGCGGTCAGCATGGCGGGCCACACCTTGTCGGTTGGCGGCGGGGCCGATCTGAAGATCACCAGCAATCTTCAGCTCAACGGCACCTACGTGCAGAACGGCGGGGCGATTCAGTTCAGCAATGGGGGCGTCCTGACGCTGACCGGCACCAACACCGCCAGTGTCAGCAACACCGCCATCACCCTGTCGGGCGTCAATCTGACGGCGGGATCGTCCTATACCCTGGTTGATACCAATGTTACCGGCGCCTATGCCGACAACACCATCCGGGTCACCGGCACCCGTGGCCTGAGCGGCACCTTATCCACCGCCGACAACGGGCATGACCTGATCGCCACCCTGAGCCAGACCAACTATACCGGCAAAGGCATCGCCGCCGGCGGCGCGGCCACGCCCCTGGGGGCCACGCTCGATGTGATCGACCTGTCCAGCAGCACCAACCCGGTCACCACCAATTTCCAAACCAAGGTGATCGACAATCTGGCGCAGTTGTCGGTGCCGCAGCAACAGCAGGCGATCAAGCAGTTGGCCCCGATCCAGGCGACGCCCGCGGCCCAGACCGCGCAGGCTGCCGCCCCCACCACATCGGTGATCGAACAGCACGAACTGGCCTTGCTGGGCAATGGCGGCGGCGGTGAAACCGGTATGGCGGCGGGCTCGGCCCCCTTGGGGTATGGCCTGTGGGGACAGGTCATCGGCGGCGGCGCGTTGCGCAACACCGCCAATCAGGTGGACGGCTATCGGTCCCGCAGCTTCGGCTTAGTGGCCGGTGTCGATCATCCGCTGGAGGACGGCGGCGTGCTCGGTCTGGCCGCCAGTTGGACCAAGGGCTGGAACTGGGGGTCTGACGGCGCGGCGGGCACATTCGCCACCATGAACAGCTATCAGTTGACCGGCTATGGCCTGCACCGCTTCGGCATGGCTTTCCTCGATTGGCAGGTCGGCGTCGGCTATAACCAGTTCAACCAGACCCGCGCCATCCAGTTCCTGAACCAGCAGGCCAAGGCCGATTTCGACGGCCAGCAATATCTGGTCAAGGTCGGCGGCGGCCACGACTTCGCCGTCGGCGGTCAGACCACCCTGACCCCGCTGGCCAGCCTGCGCTTCCTGCGCGCCGTCAGCGACGGCTACAGCGAAAGCGGATCGGACGCCAACTTGACCATCGAACGGCGCGGCGTGCAGTCCCTGACCCACGATCTGGGCGGCAAGGTGTCTTGGAAGTTCAGCAGCGACATCGGCCAGATCACCCCGGAAGTCCGGCTGGCCTGGGAACATGACTACACCCAGAGCCCCATCGCCAGTTCCGGCCTGATCGGCGGGCAAAGCTTCACCTCGACCACCGCGCGGCCCAGCCCCGACGGGGCCAAGCTCAACCTGGCCGTCACCCTGGACACCGCCGACAATATGAGCCTGCGCGCCGAATATGAAGGCGACATGCGCGCCGATTACCAAAGCCATACCGGGCTGGTCAAGGCCACCTGGGAATTTTAAAAAATACCCCAGCGTCAAACGAAACCCCGCCCCGGAGAAACGCCAGGGCGGGGTTTTTCTTTACACATGCGGCAAGGTGAAATGGACGGTGCAGCCCTGTCCCGCCTGACTTTCCAGCCAGATGCGGCCATGGTGGCGTTCGATGATGCGCTTGCAGATCGCCAAGCCAACGCCGGTCCCCGGTTGGCTCTTGTCCAAACGGCGGAACAGTTCGAACAGCGCCGGGGCCAGATCGGGATCGATGCCGATGCCGTTATCCTGCACCGAGAAACGCCACGTCACCCCGTTGGGCTCCAGACTGGCCCAAACCTTGATGCGCGGCTGCTCGCCGGGTTTACGGAACTTGATAGCGTTGCCCAACAGATTAAGGAAGACCTGCACCAACTGCACTTCATCGGCAATCACATCAGGCAGCGGCGACACCAGGACACTGGCCCCTTGTTCGGTAATGCTGTCATAGAGTTGCTGAATCGCCGCATCGCACGCCACCTGCGCCGAAACCGGTGCCATGCTGCGGGCCTTGCCGCCGACCTTGGAATAAGACAGCAGGTCATTGATCAGGGCATGCATGCGCTTAGCGGCATCGACCACATAGGCCACATGCTGGCGCCCCTCGTCGTCCAGATGGTCGTGATAGCGCCGCGCCAACAATTGGGTAAAAGCGGTGATGGCCCGCAAAGGTTCCTGCAAATCGTGGGACGCCACAT
>JASLCK010000032.1 GCA_030151865.1 Rhodospirillaceae bacterium
AAACTCTTATAAATCGGCGTTCCTTCGGGGTCGGTCAGCGGCATCATGTCTTTGCCGATCTGGTCGCGGCGGAACGGATGCATCAGCAAAATTCCGTTCATGTCGTTGACCCAAAGATAATTGTCGCCGTCAAAGCGGACTTGCGACAAAGCTTCCAGGGCCTTGGCTTGAGCTTCTTCCTGACTGGCTTGCCCGGCCTGCGCCCGGTCATGCCAGGCTTTGGCGACACTGAGCGCAGATTCGGTCAGCGAACGGATTTGCATGCGATGGGCTTCGAATTTCTGTTCCCGGATGTTCATGACGGCGATTGCCGCGATCAAAGTCAGACCGAGAGCCGCAAGAATCGGCAGAACGAGAATTTGCGTGCGAATGGAAAGCGCTTTAGAGAACATATTGCCTGTGACCCCTGGTGCGCGAACGGCGCGAAGTTACCGTCTTGTTACCTTCAACCTTGGTATAATACCTTTAGATAGTGCAGTCATTAAAATCAACGTTTTTCGCTAGCGCATCAGGGTTGATTTTCTTTTATGGCTGATCGCTAATTTGTCTATCTTTACAATATGTAAGGCTTTAAAAATAATGCGTTTTTGGCGTCCCATGCGAAGTGATGACATGTCTGCGATTGCAGACGTCATCCGCATTGCCCATCCGGGGTATTTCGAAGACACTGCAATCTTCCTTGAGCGTTTGGCGCTTTATCCTAATGGATGTAAGGCGGTCGAGGATCAGGGGGTGGTTTTGGGCTATGGGGTGGCCCACCCGTCCCGGTTGGGACGTCCGCCGCTGTTGAACAGCTATCTTGAAAGACTGCCTGACGATGCGAATTGTCTGCACGTCCATGACGTCGCCTTGCTGCCGGAAGGGCGAGGCGGCGGTTTGCCGGTGCAGTTCATTGACGAATTGCGCCGACAGGCCCAGGCTTCAGGTTTATCCCATCTGGCCCTGATCGCCGTGGCCGGTAAGGAAGAGTATTGGCGCAAACAAGGTTTTGCACTTTATGACGGCGATCAGGAACTTCTGCGGCGATTGTCCAGCTATGGTGCGGACAGCGTCTATATGACGGCGGTTTTGTGATGCGAGAGAACCCGATCTGGACCGAAGGTTATCGGACCGAAATCGACTATGCCCATTCCGTTTATACCGAGATGACGCCTTCTCATCTGGCGTTCTGTTTGTTGTTGAAAGGGATCCGGCCTCCCGCTGCCTTGTGGTCGGGAACGTTCCGGTTTGCCGAGCTGGGCTGTGGCCAGGGAGTGACGTCGAACCTTGTGGCGTCGCTTTATCCCGCCAGCCACGCGACCGGCGTCGATTTCATGCCCGCCCATATGGCGGCGGCGCAGCGCTTGGCCGATGCGGTGGGGAACCAAAATACGACGTTTCTGGATGAGAGTTTTGCCGAATTCTCCCAGCGGGACGGCGAGCCTTTCGACATCATCGCCCTGCATGGGGTGTGGTCGTGGGTCAGCGCGGAAAACCGCCGTGTCTTACAAGATATTCTGACCCGGCGGCTGGCTCCTGGTGGGGTGGTTTATATCAGCTATAACTGTCTGCCCGGCTGGGCGGCGCAAATGCCGGTGCAGCGGCTGCTGCAAGAAGGCGTGCGGTCAACCAGCGGCCCCTTGTCCGACAGGATTTCCGCTGCCTTGCGGTTGGCCCATCGGGTGGCGGGACTGGATGCGGGTTATTTCGATCATGTGCCGGGGGCCGTGGCCCATCTGAACGGGCTGGACGGCAAGACCGACAGCTATATCAGTCATGAATATCTGAACAAGGATTGGGCACCGTTTTACCATGCCGACGTTGCCGCCGACATGGCGGCGGCGCGGCTGTCCTTTGCCGGTTCGGCCACGGTGGGCGATCATCTGGACGGCGATCTGCCCGCCGATGCCCGCGCCCTGTTGGACGATGCGGTGGACGAGGTGCAGCGGGAAACTTTCCGCGACTATCTGACCTATAACCGCTTTCGCCGCGACCTTTATGTCCGCGGCGCGCAACGCCTGACCGAGCCGGAACAGCGCCATTTGCTGTACACCATGCGTTTCGGCATGGCCGAACCGGTGGCCAGTCCGCGCCCCGGTGTGGAAAGTCGGATTTGGGCGCAGTTCCAGGAATTAGGCCCGGTGCAAAGCCTGTCGGATTTGCTGGAGGACGAGAACGACTTTACCGTCGTGATGCCGTGCCTGACCCGGCTGGTCGCCTTGGGCGTGCTGGTGCCGCTGTGGGGGCATTTTGATGCCGATGGGGCGCGCCGCTTCAATGTCGCCGTGCTGGACCGTAACCGCTGGAGCCCGGAATTGCGGCAATTGGCCTCCCCTCTGACTGGGGGCGTGGCGATGCTGGATCTGTTGGAACGCCTTTTCCTGCTGGCCGAACGCCGCCATCAGGACGCCCCGGCCTTTGCCTGGACCGTGCTGCGCGAACGGGGGAAACGGTTGATGCGCGATGGCGCTTATCTGGAAGGCGACAACGCCAATCTGGCGGAAATGCGCCATTCTTATGCCCGTTACCAAGCGGGGCGGCGGGTCTTTCTGCAGGCAGTGGGGATCGGCTGATCCCCACTTGCCCTGTTGAGAAATAAGGGGGGGCGGCATCAGCTTTCCCAGTTGCCGCCGCGTCCCAAAACCTCGCGCTTGCCCTGATGGTTGGGGGGCGTAACGATGCCTTCCTCCTCCATCTTTTCCACCAGACGGGCCGAGCGGTTGTAGCCGATCTGAAGCTGGCGCTGGATGAAGCTGACCGACACCTTGCGTTCGCGCATCACCAGGGCGACGGCCTGATCATAAAGGTTGTCGCTGTTGCCGCCGTTCTCGTCGGACGGGGCCTGGAAGGCGAATTCCTCCTCCTCGTCCTCGGTGATGCTGTCTTGATATTCCGGCTCACCCTGGGACTTCAGGAAGGTGACGACCTGTTCGACTTCGCTGTCCGAAACAAACGGCCCATGCACGCGGGTGATACGTCCGCCGCCCGCCATGTAGAGCATGTCGCCCTGACCAACCAACTGTTCCGCCCCGGATTCCCCCAGGATGGTGCGGCTGTCGATCTTGGATGTAACCTGGAAGCTGACGCGGGTGGGGAAGTTGGCCTTGATGGTGCCGGTGATGACATCCACCGATGGGCGTTGGGTCGCCATGATCAGATGAATGCCCGCCGCGCGCGCCATCTGGGCCAGACGTTGGATCGCCGCTTCGATATCGCGGCCCGCCACCAGCATCAGATCGGCCATTTCATCAACGACGATGACGATATAAGGCAGGATCTTCAGATCGGCGGGCTGGTCTTCGAAGATCGCTTCGCGGTTTGACTTGTCAAAGCCGACCTGAACCTTTTGCATCACCACCTGACCGGTCTTTTGCAGTTCGGCCAGACGCTGGTTATAGCCTTCGATGTTGCGCACGCCCAACAGCGACATGGCGCGATAGCGATCTTCCATCTCGCGCACGGCCCATTTCAGGGTGCGCACCGCCTTGTTGGGGTCGGTGACCACAGGGGTCAACAGATGGGGGATACCGTCATAAACCGACAGTTCCAACATCTTTGGGTCGATCATGATGATCCGGCATTGCTCGGGCGACAGGCGATAGAGCAGTGACAGGATCATGGCATTGATCCCCACCGATTTGCCCGATCCGGTCGTGCCCGCGATCAACAGATGCGGCATGCGGGCCAGATCGCTGACCACCGGCTCGCCACCGATATTCTTGCCCAAGGCCAGCGGCAGATGGGCGGGCGATTGGGAAAAGGCCGGGCTTTCCAAGATTTCCCGCAGGAAAACGGTTTCGCGGGTCTGATTGGGCAACTCGATGCCGATGGCCGAACGGCCGGGAACCACGGCGATGCGGGTCGTGACGACACGCATGGACCGCGCGATATCGTCGGCCAGATTGATCACGGTCGAAGATTTGGTGCCGGGCAGGGGCTCGAACTCGTAGAGAGTCACCACCGGGCCGGGATGCACTTCCATGATCTCGCCGCGCACCTTGAAATTGCGCAGGACGGTTTCCAGGGTGCGGGCATGTTCGGCCAGGCTGTCTTCATCGTCGGCCTTTTCGGCGCGTGGCGGCGGCGGTTGCAGCAGGGCGATGGCGGGCAGGGCGGAATTGCCCGGCTCTGGCGGGGCTGCCGTGGGGGCAGTTGCCGGCTGAGGTGCGACGGAAGGGGATGACGCGGACGAGGGCGGGACGGCAATGTCCCCTTCATCCTCTTCCCCGTCCAGGTCGGCATCGTCGGTGCGGGGATTGTTGGCGGCGAACACTTCGCCCCATTCGACGCCCGAGATGAAGGCAAACGCCAGCATGGCGGCGATGGTGTCATCGCTCTGGCCGGTGCCATAGGCGACAGTCGCTTCCGGACGGCCGGGGAAGACTTCCACATCCCATTCGACCGATCCGTCGGGCCAGGTGTGCTGCGCCAGACGGAAGGGGCGGCTGTTCAGCGCGCACCAGATATTGAATTCCTTGGGCGTCGGCAGATCGTTTTCGTACTGGCTCATCTCAACTCACCCGATAGGCGGCGACAAGGATCTTTTCCACCTCGCCCTCGGTGTCGAAGAAGGGCAGGGACAGCCGTTCCCAGGTCTGCACCATGCCGCCGAACACGGCGGTATAGCAGCGCGAGCGGGGCAGGCGGTCGTCCTGGATGCGGCGGTATTCGTCGTTCAGGATGGCGCGCTGCTGTTCCGGCAGACTGTTGATGTCGCTGCCCACCATGTCGGCGCCAAAGGCCGCCGACAGATTGTCGCCATAATACGCATAGCGCAGATCGCCCGACCGGGGGGTGTCGATCACCACCATGTTGTCCAGCCAGCGCAGCAGGGTCTTTGGATTGACGTCGGCGGACGACGGCAAGGTGTCGTCGTCGCATTGATCCAGCCACAGCCGGTAAAGAGCGATCAGTTCGGGATGTCGAAGGGACAATGTGCTCATGGCGCCGCGTCTGTTGGGATGAACGAAAGGGATCTACGAGAACGAAAGCAGACCCAAGCGGGACTGTAGCCACTTTCTCGCCGCCGCTCAATGGCGGTTAGGGGCTTGACCGATACGCGCCAGGGGTCTGTCGGTGTGTAAAATGAGTGCGCTGGCCGATAATGTTGCAAATTTTAACAAGGGGATGCCCATTGTTTGAGCATGATTAAGTTATCTTTCTATAATAAAAGCGGAAAACTGCCGTTTACAATTCCGGCATGATGTTTGCGTTACACCTTCTATCTTGGGCTGGAGGTGTGCGTGCCGGAAATGAGCTTTGATCCGACCATTCTGCCTTATCTTGGCTCGTTGGGCGGCGAGTCGGGGCAAGTTGCACCAGATGATGCTCTGTTTAGGGCCATCTTCAACGACGCAGGCATCGGCATCGCCTTGATGGATCGTCACGGACTGGCGATCAAGATCAATCCTGCTTTGCGCGACATGCTGGGGATGACCGTGGCGACGCTGCGCAATTCCCTGATCGATGACCGCAAGCGCAATGCCGGGGGCGAACATCCCCTGACCGGCCTGTGGGATGGCCGCTGCAAGCATGTGCGTTTCGAACGCTACTTTATCCGCGGCAACGGCAGCACCGTCTGGGTGCGTGTTACGGTGTCGGCGGTGCGCGACATGGACAATGTGCCGATGTATCTGGTCGGCATGGTCGAGGACATTACCGAGCAGAAGCGCGGCGACGAAGCCCTGCGCGAGGCCGAGGCCCAATATCGCAGTATTTTTGAAAATTCGGTGGAAGGGATTTTTCAGACCACCGAGGACGGTCGCTATTTGTCGGCCAACCCGGCTTTGGCGCGGATTTACGGGTATAACTCGCCCGAGGAATTGATGGCGGGTCTGACCAATATCGCCAGCCAGCTTTATGTCGATCCCAGCCGCCGCGACGAGTTCCGCCGGGCTTTGAGTGCCCATGATCAGGTGGTGGATTTCGCCAGTCAGGTTTACCGCAAGGACGGCAGCAAGATCTGGATTTCAGAAAATTGCCGGGCGGTGCGCGATCGGCGCGGCCAGTTGATGTATTACGAAGGCATGGTCGAAGACATCACCGACCGTAAGCGCATCGAGGACCGTTTGGTTCACGACGCTTTGCATGACGCCTTGACCGGCCTGCCCAACCGCACCCTGTTCCTGGACCGGCTGGGGCATCTGATGCAGCGCCGTCAGCGGCGCGAAGATTTGAACTATGCGGTGCTGTTTGTGGATTGCGACCGCTTCAAACTGATCAACGACAGCTTAGGCCATATGGTTGGCGACCAGTTGCTGGTGGAATTGTCGGAACGGATTTCCGGCTGCCTGCGCGGCTGTGACACCCTGGCCCGTCTGGGCGGCGATGAATTCGCTATCCTGGCCGAGGATCTGGAAGGGCGCGATCAGGCCGAGCGGGTGGCGGAACGTATCCGTGATGTGTTGTCCCAGCCGTTTTTGTTGGCCGGTCAGGATTACTATCTGACCACCAGCATCGGCATCGCCTTTGGCACGTCCGATTACAATCAGCCGTCTGACTTGCTGCGCGACGCCGACACCGCCATGTATGAAGCCAAGGCCGGTGGGCGCAATCGTTGGGTTGTCTTTGAAAACGGCATGCATCTGCACGCCGTTACCCAATTGCAGGTCGCCAATGATCTGCGCCGGGCGTTGGAGCGCGACGAACTGCTGGTGCATTATCAGCCGATCGTGCGCATCGACGGCAGCGGTCTGGCCGGGTTCGAAGCACTGGTGCGCTGGCAGCATCCGACCCGTGGTCTGGTACCGCCCGATCAGTTCATCCCGGTGGCCGAGGAAACCGGCCTGATCGATGATATCGGCGAATGGGTTTTGGAGGAATCCAGCCGTCAACTGGCGCAATGGCGACAGGAGGACAGTGCTGCCGATGGACTGTTCATGAGCGTCAATCTGTCGCCGGTGCAGTTGCAGCGCCCGCAGATCGTGGCCGAACTGTTGGCCGCCGTGACCCGGACTGGACTGGAGCCATCCTGCATCCGTCTGGAAATCACGGAATCGGCGGTGATGGAACATCCCTTGGCCATGACCGCCAAGCTGGATGCCCTGAAGGGCCATGGCTTCCGTCTGGCGATCGATGATTTCGGCACCGGTTATTCATCCCTGGCGCATCTGCACCGCTTCCCGGTCGATACGCTGAAGGTGGACCGTTCCTTCATCGCTCCGATCCTGCAAGGCGGGGAACATCTGGAAATTGTCCGCACCATTCTGATGCTGGCGAAAACCTTGAAGATGACCGTGGTCGCCGAAGGGGTGGAAACCGGAGAGCATGATGAAATCCTGCGCGAGCTGGATTGCACCTATGGTCAGGGCCGGGCATAGAGCCACCCCTGAC
>JASLCK010000037.1 GCA_030151865.1 Rhodospirillaceae bacterium
TGGCGATGGGGGCGGTGCCTTTGGCGGTGGATCTGGTTCTGACCGATCAGTTCATGGCTGACGGCGACGGCTGGATGGTTTTGCGCCACATGGGCGAGTTGAACCCCGATGTTCCGGTGGTGCTGATTTCCGCTGCCCCGCCGGAGCGTCCGGACGGCTTCCCTCAGCGGATGAATTTCACCGAACATCTTCTAAAGCCGCTGGATCACGTCACCCTATTGCGCTGCCTTGGCGAGTTGCTTGGCTTGGAATGGGTCGATTCCGCACCTTCCGCCACGCTTGTTGAGGATGCGCCCGGAGATTGTCCCGACGACGCCGAGAGAGAACGGTTGCGCGCGATGATCAAGGGCGGACGGATCAGCGAAATGATGGCCTGGGCTGAAACATTGAAAGTGGAAACCCCGCGTTATGCTGCCTGGGCGGACAAAGTCCGCACCGCCGCCGATCAACTCGACTTCCCCACCCTGAAGGACCTGGCAAGGCAGTGACCTGCCCGACAAAACGACATCGGCCGAATCGCCTCGGCTCCCGATGATGGCGGCGAGCCGGGCGGCTCTATTTGACCTTTCGTCCTCAGCGGGGAACAGAAGGGATGCTGGAACGTTCGCTGTTTAGTCCCGGCCAGGACAGGTCGAACAGGGTTCCGCCGTTGGGAGTGGGGATGCACAGGGCGTCGCCGCCGTGGGCTTTGCCGATTGCCTGGACGACGGCAAGGCCCAGGCCGCTGCCTTTGGTGCCGTTTTCCCCCCGCTGAAACGCTTCGAAGATTTTTCCGCTTAAGGATTCGGGAATGCCGGGGCCGCTGTCTTCCACCTGGACATGACAGATGCCCTGTTCCTGTCTGGTTCTGATCCATAACGGGCCGGGGGTAGCGTGGCGTTGGGCGTTTTCCAGCAAGGCCAGCAAGCCTTGGCGGATGCGCACCGGATCGCAGACGGCCCGTCCCCCTTGCAACTCGCAGGTCAGGTGAAATCCCGCTGTGCTCAGGCTGGGTTCGACGGCTTGCAGGACGGCTTTGACTTCGGCGTCCAGGTCGATGTCTTCCTGGCGCAGTTCCAGATGTCCGCTATCGGCCAGTCCCACCAGACGCAAATCCTCGATCAGTCTGGTCAGTCCCTCGACCTGCGCCAGTAGACTTTGGAACAGTGACGGTGAAGGCTCGAAAACACCGTCGGTCAGTCCTTGCAGGCGTCCGCGCAGGATGGTGACCGGGGTTCGCAGTTCGTGAGCGATGGCCGCATTCCAGAATGATCGATCCCGTTCCATGCGTTCCAGCCGTTCGGCCATCACGTTGAAATCGCGGACCAACTGCGATGCTTCGCCCAGGGACGGATCGTTTGTGACGGCGCGCACGCTCAAATCGCCCTGGGCGACATGGCGCAGATTATCGACCACCGAATTCAAGGGGGTCAGGATGCGTTGGGCCAGCTTGATGGAGAAAACGACCGAGATGATCAGCGCGGCCAGCGTGGTCGATCCCATCCAAACCCATTCCAGCAAAGTCGGCTGAAGGCTTGAGGAATCCGGGAAGTCGCCGGGCGAGAGGACAAACCACAGGGTATAGAAAATATAAGAACCCAGAAACGTCAGGACAGTCGTGCTGAGGGCGACTTTCGCCATCGATATGGCGATATGGCGGCTTAGTCCGTCAAAGGCTTTCACTGCTCAGCCCCAATCGATAGCCGACCCCGCGCACACTGGCGGGAACCCCGTCCATGCCGATGCTTTCCAGTTTTTTACGCAGCTTGCTGATATGGCTGTCTACCGTGCGTTCCAGGGTGTCGCCTTCCGGCAGGCAGGCGACCAGAAGTTCTTCGCGCGAGAAAACGCGGCGCGGCGTGCGCATCAGATGGGCCAGGATATTGAACTCGGTCAGGGTCAAGGTCAGCGGCTGGGGTTGGCCTTTGTGCAGGACCGAGATTTCGTAGGCTTCCAGATCGGCTTGCAGCGGTCCGGTCCTGAGAAAACGGCGCGACGGCTGGTTATCGCCGGTGGCGCGGCGCAAAACGGCCTGCACCCTGGCCACCACTTCGGCGGGATTAAAGGGTTTGACGACGTAATCATCGGCCCCGATGCGCAGACCCAAAAGCTTGTCGATGTCCTGATCCAGCGCGGTCAGCATGATCACCGGGGTGTTGCCCCGGTGGCGGATTTCCGACAGCACCTGCCAGCCGTCAAGATGGGGCATCTGCACATCCAGCAAAATCAAGTCGGGTTTGAGCGATAGGTGCAGGTCCAGGGCGCGCCGCCCATCGGCGGCATGCATGACGCGAAAACCGTTGCGCCCCAGATAGGCAGCCAAAATATCGGCGATTTCAGGCTCGTCCTCGGCGATCAGGACCAGGGCGGAGGATAGCTGGGAAGCCGCTTTAGGCGTCGTGTCGGGAGAAAGGGGCATCACCGGGTCCAATTTTTTTCCGTCTCCATCCTATCTCCACAAACCTTCGACAGAAACACCATTCCCCTGATCTAGGGTGCCGGCCAATCCTGTTTTTCGCATCCATTCCGAGGATCTAAATGGAAGGTTGCCGTTTCGACATCAAGCGCCGTTTGCATCTTGCCTGTTTGTCTCTTCTCTCGACCGTCCTTTTGGCCGGATGCGATCAATCCCAGCAAGACACCCCGCCGGTCCCGCCTGCCTTGGTTTCGGTTCTGACCTTGTCGGCTGGACCGGTTGATTTGACCGAAGATTTGCCCGGCCGCGTCGCGGCGGTCAGGGTCGCGGAGATCCGCCCGCAGGTCAGCGGCATCGTCCAGCGCCGCCTGTTCGAGCAAGGGGCGGAAATCAAAGCGGGGCAACCGTTGTTCCAAATCAATCCGGCCCCTTTCAAGGCGGATGTGGATATGGCCGCCGCCGCCTTGCAGCGGGCCGAGGCTGCCTTGACACGGGCCAGGACGCAAAGCCAGCGCCTGGAACCGTTGGTGCAGGCCGACGCCATCAGCCGCCAGACATTCGATGACGCGATTTCCCAGCGCGATCAGGCCGCCGCTGATGTGACGCAGGCCCGCGCCACCTTGGCCCGCCGTCAGCTTGATCTGAAATTCGCCACCGTTGACGCCCCGATTTCCGGGCGGATCGATCAGGCCCTGGTGACGGAAGGGGCCTTGGTCGCGCCCACCGATGCCAGCCCCATGGCCCGGATTCAACAGGTCGATCAGGTTTATGTGGATGTCCGCCAACCGGCTGCATCGCTGGATACGGTCCGCGAGGCTTTGGCGAACCAGCAGACCTCTAAGTCCCAAGGATTGCCGGTGGTCATCCTGAAGAGCAACGGCACCCCTTATGGGGCAACCGGGCGGATTTTGTTTTCCGGCATCAATGTGGATTCCGGCACCGGCGACGTCTTGCTGCGGGTGTTGGTGGATAATCGCAGCCGCGAGATGCTGCCCGGCATGTTTGTCCGGGCACGGGTGCCGCGCGCCAGCTATCCCAGCGCGGTGATGGTTTCCCAGCAGGCGGTGATCCGCACTGGCGGCAAAACCATGGTCTGGGTGGTCGGGACCGATAACCGCACCCATGCCGCGCCGGTCGAATTGGGCGAACTGATCGACCGTCAGTACCGCATCCAAGGCGGTCTTTCCCAGGGACAAAAAATCGTCGTCGAAGGGATGGAACGGTTGACCGATGGGGCGGAAGTCGCCGTGCGCGACATGCAGCCCGAAGGATCGGGCGGCGCCCCACGCTGAAGCGGACGGAACGATCATCATGCCTCAATTTTTTATCAACCGTCCGGTCTTTGCCTGGGTGGTGGCCTTCTTCATCATTCTGTTCGGCCTGATTGCCTTGCCGCAATTGCCGATCGCCCGGTATCCGTCGGTGGCCCCGCCGACGGTGACCATTACCGCCAGCTATCCCGGTGCGACACCCAAGGCGTTGAATGACGCCGTGTTGGGACTGATCGAGCGGGAATTGTCGGGCGTCAAAAACCTGCTGTATTTCGAATCGACAGCCGATACCTCGGGCAGTGCGCAAATTACCGTCACCTTCAAGCCGGGCACCGACCCGGAAATGGCTCAGGTCGATGTGCAAAACCGCTTGAAGACCATCGAATCGCGACTGCCGCAGACGGTGCGGCAAAACGGTTTGCATATCGAATCCGCCTCGTCTGGCTTTCTGATGCTGGTCAGCCTGAAGGCTGATACCGGTCGTTTTCAGGAAACCGAACTGAGCGACTATCTGGCGCGCAATGTGGTCGAGGAACTGCGCCGCATTCCCGGCGTCGGGCAAGTGCAGTTGTTCGGGGCGGAACAGGCCTTGCGCGTCTGGGTCGACCCGTCGCGCCTGATCGCCTATGGCCTGTCCATCAACGATTTATCGACGGCGGTTAGTCAGCAGAATGTGCAGATCTCGCCCGGTCGGGTCGGCGATGCGCCAACGGTTCCCGGTCAGCGCGTCACCATTCCCTTGACCGTCCAGGGGCAATTGCAAACGCCCGACGAATTTGCAGCCATCGTTTTGCGGGCCAATGCCGACGGGTCGAAAGTGTTGCTGGGCGATGTGGCGCGCATCGAACTGGGCGCGCAGTCTTACGGTTTTTCCAACCGCGAGAACGGCAAGACCACATCGGCGGCGGCCATCCAACTGGCCCCCGGCGCCAATGCCGTGCGCACGGCCGAGGGTGTCAAAACCAGAATGACTGAGTTGGGGCGCAGCATGCCCGCCGGGATGAGCTATGCCATCCCCTTCAACACCGCACCCTTCGTGGCGATTTCCATCGAAAAGGTGGTGCATACCCTGGTGGAAGCCATGGTGCTGGTGTTCCTGGTGATGTTCCTGTTTCTGCAAAACGTCCGCTATACCGTGATCCCGGCTATCGTCGCCCCCATCGCCCTTTTGGGGACCCTGACGGTCATGCTGATCGCGGGGTTTTCGGTCAACGTGTTGACCATGTTCGGGATGGTGCTGGCGATCGGCATCATTGTTGATGACGCCATCGTCGTGGTGGAAAATGTCGAACGTCTGATGGCAAGCGAAGGGCTGTCCCCCAAGGACGCAACGATCCGGGCCATGAAGGAAATCACCGGGGCCGTCATCGGCATTACCCTGGTTCTGACGGCGGTGTTTATCCCCATGGGCTTGGCCAGCGGGTCGGTGGGGGTGATCTATCGACAGTTCACCTTGTCGATGGCGGTATCGATTTTATTCTCGGCGTTCCTGGCGCTCAGCCTGACGCCCGCCCTGTGCGCGACGCTGCTCAAGCCGGTTGCCGCCGACCATCACGAGAAAGGCGGATTCTTTGGGGCGTTCAATCGCCACTTTGACGCGGTGACACAAAAATATGCGGGGCGACTGGCCGGATTGGTCAAGCGATCCGGGCGCATGATGCTGGTCTTTGTCGCCTTGGTGCTGGCGCTGGCTTCGGTGTTCAAGGAACTGCCGTCGTCATTCCTGCCGGAAGAGGATCAGGGATATTTCATGACATCGATCCAACTGCCCGCCGATGCCACCCAGGAACGGACCTTGGATGTGGTGGAACGGTTTGAACGTCATGTGGCGTCGCGTCCCGGCGTTTTATCCAACCTGTCCATTCTGGGTTTCGGCTTTTCCGGGTCGGGTCCCAACACCGCCCTGATTTTCACGATGCTGAAGGGCTGGGATCAACGCAACGGCGCCAACACCCGCGACGAAGCCGCCCAGGCGCAGGCGGCGATGGTCGAGACGACGGAAGGCACGGTGATGAGCCTGCTGCCGCCCGCCATTGATGAATTGGGGACGTCTTCGGCCTTCACCATGCGGTTGCTGGACCGTTCCAACCAAGGCTATGACGCCTTGAAAGCGGCCGAGGCGAAGTTGCTGGAACTGGCATCGCACAGCGCCTTGGTGACCGGGGTTTATCCTGACGGTCTGCCGCCCGGCGTCAGCATCCGGCTGGATATCGACCGTCAGAAAGCCGAGGCGTTGGGGGTGTCCTTTACCAACATCAGCGACACCCTTTCGGCGGCCATGGGATCGCTCTACGTCAACGATTTTCCCAATGCGGGACGGATGCAGCAGGTCATTATTCAGGCCGATGCGGCGGCCCGCATGCAGATCGATGATGTGTTGAAGCTTTATGTCCGCAACATCAACGGCGGCATGGTGCCCCTGTCGGAAGTGGTGACTCCGGTCTGGGGGGAATCCCCGTTGCAGATGGTGCGCTATCAAGGCGTTCCGGCATCGCGCATTTCCGGCAGTCCCGCCCCTGGGGTTTCCAGCGGTGGGGCCATGGCGGAAATGGAACGGTTGGCGTCCCAACTGCCGCCGGGGTTCGTGGTGGAATGGACCGGGCAGTCGTTGCAGGAACGCCAATCCGCCGCCCAGGCCCCGATGTTGCTGGCGCTATCCATGCTGGTGGTCTTTCTGGTTCTGGCCGCCCTTTATGAAAGCTGGTCGATCCCGCTGTCCGTCATGCTGGTGGTGCCCTTGGGTCTGCTGGGGGCGGTGGGGGCGGTGGTCTTGCGCGGCATGCCCAACGATGTGTTCTTCAAGGTCGGCATGATTACCGTGATCGGCCTGTCGGCTAAGAACGCCATCCTGATTGTCGAATTCGCCAAGCAATTGCGCGAACAGGGGGCCGGGCTGATCGAGGCGGCGGTTCAGGCCGCCAAGCTGCGCTTGCGCCCGATCCTGATGACGTCTCTGGCCTTTGGGTTGGGAGTGGTGCCCCTGATGGTGGCCATGGGGGCCAGCGCCGAAACCCAGCACGCCATCGGCACCGGGGTGTTCGGCGGGATGTTGAGCGCAACCGTGCTGGCGATCTTTTTCGTTCCCTGCTTCTTCGTTTTTGTCATGGGCATTCAAGAACGCATCAACCGGTGGCGTCTGTCGCGCAAGGCCGCACCCCCTCTGGCGCGGAAGGACTAAGCCATGCGCAAGACTCTCTCTTTGCTGATTGCCGCCGTGGCGCTGGCCGGGTGCTCTTTGGTGCCGGATTTGGACAAACCCGTGCCGCCCATTGCCTCTGCTTTTCCCCAAGCGGAGGGGGCCAAATCGACCCTGAAAGCCGCCGATATCGGGTGGCGCACCATGTTTCCCGATCCGTCGTTGCAGCGTCTGATCGAGCTTGCCTTGGACAACAACCGCGATCTGCGGTTGGCGACCTTGAATGTTGAGGCGGTGCGGGCGCAGTACGGTATTCAAGACGCCGCCCGGCTGCCGCAAGTCGATGCTGGCGGCGTGGCGTCTCGTCAACGCACGGCGGCCAATGCCAAGACCAATCCGGCGACATCAGCCCAGG
>JASLCK010000055.1 GCA_030151865.1 Rhodospirillaceae bacterium
CATCTGCAAGAACGTGCCCCGTCTGGTTCCGGGCTGGACCAAGCCGATCGTCATCGGCCGTCACGCCTTCGGCGACCAGTACAAGGCCACCGATTTCGTAGTTCCGGGTGCGGGCAAGCTGACCATCAAGTTCGTGCCGGAAAACGGCGGCGAGCCGATCGAACACGAAGTGTTCAACTTCCCCAGCGCCGGCGTCGCCATGGGCATGTATAACCTGGACGAGTCCATCAAGGGCTTCGCGCGCGCCTGCTTCAACTACGGTTTGCAGAAGAAGTGGCCGGTTTACCTGTCCACCAAGAACACCATCCTCAAGGCCTATGACGGTCGCTTCAAGGATCTGTTCCAGGCCGTGTTCGACGCCGAATTCAAGGCCGAATTCGACAAGCTGGGCATCACCTACGAACACCGTCTGATCGACGACATGGTCGCTTCGGCCCTGAAGTGGTCGGGTGAATTCGTCTGGGCCTGCAAGAACTACGACGGCGACGTGCAGTCCGACACCGTGGCCCAGGGCTTCGGTTCGCTGGGTCTGATGACCTCGGTCCTGCTGTCCCCCGATGGCAAGACTGTCGAAGCCGAAGCTGCTCACGGCACCGTGACCCGTCACTACCGTGAACACCAGAAGGGCAAGGAAACTTCGACCAACCCGATCGCGTCGATTTTCGCCTGGACCCGCGGCCTGTTCTATCGCGCCAAGTTCGACAACACCCCGGACGTGGCCAAGTTCGCCGAAACCCTGGAACGCGTCTGCGTCGAAACCGTCGAATCCGGCTTCATGACCAAGGATCTGGCCATTCTGATCGGCCCGGATCAGCCCTGGCTGACCACCAGCCAGTTCCTGGACAAGCTGGATGAAAACCTGAAGAAGGCCATGGCCGCCTAAGCGGTTCATCGTTCTTCCGACGAAAGCCAAGGCCCGCAGAGCAATCTGCGGGCCTTGCTCTTTATAGAAGCTCTTTAGAAGCTGATATCTTCAACAAACGCCAAGCAAGACGATGACCCAGGAAGCAACCCGCGATTATATGTACGGCAAGATTCACCGCTGCACGGTGACCCAGGCCGATCTGCATTATGTGGGATCGATTACCATTGATCCGGTGCTGCTGCGCGCCGCCGGAATTCTGCCCCATACCCGTGTCGATGTGGTCAACATCAACAACGGTTCGCGGCTGTCCACCTATGTGATCGAAGGCCCGGAAGGCAGTGGCGTGATCTGCCTGAACGGGGCGGCGGCGCATCTGTGCAGCAAGGGCGATCTGGTCATCATCATGGCCTATGAACAGGTGCCGCTGTCGCAGATCCCCGGACGGACCAGCCGCGCCGTGCATGTGGACGAAAACAACGCCGTCATTGCCATCGACGAATATGTGACGCCGACCCTGGACGAATTGGGCAAACCGGAGAACAATCGGTTCGCCCAGGCCTATGCGACCCGCCGCCACATCAACCGCGACCCGGACGAGGCGGCAAAGGAAGGGTTCTGATCTTCAGCCAAGCTGCGGTTGATGGGCGTTGCTCTGATCAGGGGAATCGCCCATGACCGCTTGTCCGCGCCGACCTTTCCCGCGTTTCTCCATTCCTTGGCGTACCCTGCTGTGCGGGGTCGCGCTGGGGGTGGGGCTGTGCATCGGCCCGGCCTGGGCGGAAGAGTTCGAACAAATTCCCACCCGGCCCGGCGTGACCCAGCCTTTCCTGTGGGAAGCGCCTGTAGCCCCCAAAGCGGCGGTGATCCTGTTCGCGGGTGGTGACGGTGCGGTCGGCGTCGGGGTCAAGGATGGCCAGCCCTTTACCAAAGCGGGCGGCAATTTCCTGGTCCGTTCGCGCCATAAATTGGCCGACAAGGGTTTGTTCGTCGTCACTATCGATGCGCCATCGGATCAGGATGGCATTCTGGATCCGGCTTTCCGCACATCGCAGAAACATGCCGACGACGTGGCGGCCCTGGTCGCCTGGATCAAGGCCAAGATCAATCTGCCGGTCTGGCTGGTCGGGACCAGCATGGGCACCTTGTCGGCGGCCAATGGCGCGGCACGGCTGGGGGCCGGGATTGATGGGCTGATACTGACCAGTACCGTGACCAAAGCCGGCAAAAAAGCCACAGCGGCCTTTAGCGGGGTGCTGGGCAGCGATCTGGATAAAGTGGTGGTGCCGGTGCTGGTGATGTCGCACCGCAATGACGGCTGTTACATCACGCCGCCCGAAGCCAATACCGACATCATCGCCGCCTTGACCGCCAGTCCGCGTAAGGAAATCCGTTGGATCGAAGGCGGCTTGGATCCTAAGTCGGAACCCTGTCAGGCTTTTGCCCAGCATGGCTATTACGGGGTCGAGGATCAGGCGGTCGAGGCCATTGCCTCGTTCATTCTGGGGCAGCAATAGCTTGGAAAAATAAACGGACGGTCCCGGTGCTGCGGGCCACGAAATCCCGGGACCGTCCGCTTCCGTCCGCCGTGATCGGGCGGACGAAACTTGAGGGAAAAGTCAGATGGGGTCAAAAACCGCCACGGACTTTTCCGAAATCAAGGCTCTGTTCCGGCAGGGGGATAAGGTTGGGTTTTCCCTCCCTTGTTTGGAGCCGTTTCATGCGCACTCTTCTGTGTTCCCTGTCCCTGGTGGGACTGCTTGTCGGTTCGGTGGCCGCTGGCCCTGCCGCTGCCGCGTCCGACCTGGATCAGCAGGTTGATGCCGCCGATCAGGCTTGCGTCACGGGCGCAACCGAGCGGGAAGCCTATCTGCGGTCCCATCAGGAAGCGGTACGGGGCCAGCCTGCCGACAGCGCCGTTTGGATCGATTTCTCCCAGCATCTGGGGGAATACCGCAATTTCACCGCCGCCTGTTCTTCTCAGCTTCGCGGCTTTTACAGCCAGTTGGTCGGCAAGCCCGGCGAAGGCCACCGCACGGCCCGTCTCTATCGCCTGATCTTCGATTTCGGCCCCGGCGATCGTGACCGCGCCGATGACTGGCAGGCGATCTTGGATCACAAGCACTGAGCAGCGAACAGGGTTCAACAGACAGGCGGCGGGGTGATCCCGCCGCCGCTGTTTTAAAGACGCCCCCAGTTATGCCGCCGGGGTTTCGTCTTCCTTCATCCCCTTCTTGAATTCCTTGATGCCCTTGGCCAGATCGCCGCCCAGGCTGGAAATCTTGTTGCCGCCGAACAGCAGAAGGACGATCGCCAGAACGATCAGCCAATGCCAGATGCTGAAACTGCCCATGATCTGTTGCTCCCCTTATGGTGACGGATGATTTAGATCGTGACGGTCTTGCCGGCGCGGTCCATCAACAGCGCGCTGGTGCCGCCGCCCGCCTTCAAGATGGCGCGGGCATGATCGGGGTTGGATCCGGCGACGGCGATGGCGGTGGACAGGCCGTCGGCGATGGTGGCGGTGGGGGCCATGACGGTGACGCTGGCGACATCGAGCGCCCGCCTGCCGCTGTTGGGGTAAAGGATGTGGCCGTCATGCCGACCCAGCCGGAAGGACGAGCCGAATGCTTCCGACGTGGCCATGGCCCCGTTGGCCAGGCTGAGACGGCGCAAATCACGCTTGAAGTCGTTGGGGTCGCGGACCGCCACCGACCAGGGTGAGCCATCGGGCAGACCGGCCGGGGCGCGCAATTCGCCCAAATCCACCAGTACATGGGGATAGCCCTGGCGCATCAGCAATTCCGCCACCCGGTCGGTGATATAGCCTTGGCCGATGCCGTTCAGGGTCAGCGCCATGCCGGGCTTGGGCAGACGGATGCGGGCCGGGTCGGCTTCCACCAGACGCCAATCCACCAGCTTGGTCAGGCGGTCCAGATCAGCAGGCGCCTTGCCGGTGGCGGTCAGGCTGTCGGCCCAGGCTTGCCAGACCGGCTGAATAGTGATGTCGAAGGTGCCCTCCGATGCCGCCGAAATGGCGTTGGCGTCGGCAATGGCCCGCACCAGGTCCAGCGGTGGGTTTTCCAAAACGCCGTCGCGGTTCAAACGCGCCAGGGCCGAATTGGGGTCAAACAGGTTCAAAGCCGATTCCAGACGGGTCAATTCATCGACGCACTGGGCCAGGGCTTCGCGGCCCGCCGCCGGGTCTTCGGCATGCAGACGGATTTCGGCTTCCGCCCCCAGGGCGCGGCCGGTCCAGCGGATCATCTGAGGGGCGTCCTTGGCCCGTGCCACGCTGCCGATGCCCGCAAACGGGGCGGACAGGCAGGCGGCGGCGGTGATGGTCAGCAGACGGCGCCGGGATAAGGGACGGGACAGAGTGGACATGATCATTGGGCTCCGGCGGAGGCCGCCTGTTCGGCGGACGTGTTAAGCGCGGTCACGAGATCGCGGTCAATCTGGGAAAAGGCGACAACCCGTCCGCCATGTTTGGCAACGAAGGCTTGGGCGGCTGTCTTGTCGGAAAACGGCACCAATTCGCCGCCCCCCATACCCGCCGCTTTGTCGCTGCCGATGACGAACAGCGCCTTGCGGGCATCGATCCAGGTTCCGGCTTCGGGATGTTCCCAATTGGTAGCGCGGCCCATGTCGTTGACCCAGATGGCGGCCACCGACTTGTCCAGCCCTTCATCCACCATCAGCCAGGTGAAGGTGTCGCGTACCGAGGAAAACCAGAGCGGCGCGCTGTCGGGTCCGTTGGCCGGGCCTTTCAGGAACACCTGTCCCTTGGGGCCGCCATGGTCCGACAGGGTCATGTGACACAGCGTGCCGACGGCGTCGCGGCCCGGTTCGCGGGGCTGCGGCAAAGATGCGGTCTGGTCCTGACAGGCGGTCAGCGCCGCCGTCACCAGCAGGGCTGCGGCAAGGCAGCCCGATAGGCGCAAGGGGGTCATTGTTCGCGTCTCCGAAACAAGATCAGGGCGACGGAAAGCGGGATGACGGTCCAGCCCGCCAGAATGCCGAGCAAAACGCCGGGCGGAAAGCGGACTTCCTGGGCCAGTCCCGACATGCCCGAGAACATGCGGACATTTTCAAAACCGGTGAGATTGACCAGCCGGTAGACGTCGGCGGGGTTCATCGCCAGCAGCCAGCGGAACAGGGTCGGATCGACCTTGCCTTGACCAGCCACCAGAACGCCCAGCATAGCCAGATCGAACACCACCACGAACAGCAGCCACAGCGCCACCGCCACGCCGGCCGCCGTGCCGCGTTCGCTGACCATCAGGCTGATCAGGGTGGCCAGACTGACAAAGGCCGCGCCCAGCATGACCGAGGTCAGCAGCAGGAAGCCGAAGGCCATCCAGCTTTGCGGGTCGCTGCCCTGGGTCAGCCCGACCGCCAGTCCGGCCCCGCCATAGCCCAGCACGGTGGCGATGGCGATGATCGAGCAATGGCCCAAAACCTTACCCAGCAGAATCTGACTGCGGGTCAGGGGATAGGTCAGTAACAGCAGCAGGGTGCCGCGTTCAGCCTCGCCAACGATACTGTCATAGGACAAAAGCAGGGCGATCAGCGGCACCAGAAAGATGGACAGGCTGGCCAGACTGACCACCGTCACCGCCAGGGGCTTGACCCCCAGCGTGCCGGTGGGAGCCGAGCCCAAAAGAGCCAGGGCGAAGGCCAGGGCGGCCAGAACCAGGGTTGCGCCGACGATCCAGCGGTTGCGCAGGCCGTCGCGGATTTCCTTTCCGGCGATGATCAGAATCGGACCCATTTCGCGGCAACTCCGCCTAGTTGTGGCCAAAGTGGACGTAAACATCGTCCAGGCTGGGCAGGTGCAGATCCATGTCTTCGACCGGAATGTCCAACTGCGCGATCTGCCGCAGCACCGCCATCTTGTCGGGCATATCACAGGACAATTCGATGGAATGGTCATTGACGTGCGATAAGTCCAATCCGCCCAGCCGGTCGGCGACCTGACGGGCCGCACCAGGGGTGGTCAGGCGGAACTTGACCGGCAGACCGGCGGCCCGGCGCAATTCCGGCAATGTGCCCCAGGCCGCCAGACGACCCTGGCGCATGATGGCCACCAGCTCGGTCCGGGCTTCCAACTCGGTCAGGATGTGCGACGACAGCACCACGGTGGTGCCGTTCTTGGTCAGGTCCTGCAGGATGGAAAAGAATTCCAGGCGCAGCACCGGGTCCAGCCCGGTGGTGGGTTCGTCCAGCAGCAGAATGCGGGGATTGCCCAGCAGCGCCTGGGCCAGCCCCAGACGCTGGCGCATGCCCTTGGAATAGGTTTTGACGCGGCGCTTGGCGGCATGGGTCAGACCGACCCGCTCCAGCAGATCGTCGCAGGCACCTTTACCCACCCCCTTCAGCTTGGCCAGGAAGATCAGGGTGTCGCGTCCGGTCATTTCGTCGTGAAAGGCGACATTCTCAGCCAGGAACCCCAACTGGCGGCGAAACGACAGCGCCGCCCCGGCGGGATCGCAGCCCAGTACCCGCACCTCGCCCGAGGTGGGGCGGATCAGCCCCAGCATCAGCTTCATCAAGGTGGTCTTGCCCGCGCCGTTATGTCCCAGCAGGGCCAGCAAGGCGCCTTCGGGCAGGCTGAAGGACACATCGGTCAGAGCCGGATGGTCCTTATAATGTTTCGTCACATGCTCGATGACGATGGGGGACGTGCTCATGAGCCGCTCTCCGGCAAAGGGGGCAGACCGGCGGGCAGGGGCGGCGGAGCCATCAGCGGATGGCTGTCGATGACGCCGCCCGGCATCAGTGCCGGGAATTGCGATTGGGCGAAACGCAGGGCTTCCATCACCGGGCTGGACATCAGGCTTTTGGCCAGGGGATAGCGCCAGACCAGACGCTCCATCACCGAATTGGGGCGATAGGCGGTGGTGGCTGTTCCCTGTCCGGTCAGGTCAAAGGCGGTGTTGTCGCTCCAGTAATTGCCGCGACCGTCCTTGGACCATTCGTAATAGATGGTGCCGGTGTATTTCACCTGGGTCTGATTGTTGATGAAGGCGTTGCCGAAAACCTCGTTTTCCTCGGACCCGCCGGTGAAATGCAGGCCGATGGGGCAATCCTCGATGCGGTTGCCGGAAATGATGTTCTTGGCCGCCGTATAGACGAAGACGCATTTGACATGGGTGCCGCGCACATAATTGCCGGTCATCACCGAGTGATAAGCGGTGTGCAGCATCAGCCCATGGTCGCGGTCATCGATGGAAACGTTGTTCCTGACTTCGATGTTGTTGGAATACATCAAAGCGAAGCCGACCGAGTTGTGGGCCGACAGGTTGCCTTCCACCTTGTTTTCGTTGGAATACATGTAGTGGATGGCAAACCGGGTGTGGATCATGCGGTTGGCGCGCAGGATGTTGCGGTGCGCGGCTTGCGAAAAGATACCGTCACGTCCGCCCTGGATATCATTGCCCTCGATCAGGTCGTCGTTGGTGTCCCACAGATAGATGCCGTCGCCCAGATCGGTTTCGTATTTGTCCGAACGGTTGCGGATCAGGTTGTTGCGCACGGTGACGCGCTGGGGGCCATGGATGACGATGCCGAACAGGGTGCCGTCCAGATGGTTGTTTTCCGCGACGAAGCGGTCCGATCCTTTTTCGGCATAGATGCCGCCGTCGAATTCGGCCACATGATCGCCGGAATTGCGCAGGATCAGGCCACGGACCGTAACGTCGGGGGCATAGATCTGCACGACTTTGGACTGGCCTTGCCCGTCGATCACCGCGCCCGGCTGACCGTCCAGGGTCAGCGGACGGGTGATGGACACCGGCCCCTGGTGAATCCCAGGGGCCAGCACCAGACGGTCGCCCGCCCGGGCTTTGGCCACGGCTGTGACCAAAGCGCCCGGCTGGGCGGGTACAGTGACGGTCGCCGCGCGCGACGCGGTGCCGGTCAGGGCCAGGGCGGCCAGGACGGATATCCCGGCGGCCAGCGTCCTGGCGGTCTTGAGCGAGGCGCGCGGCATCGCCTTACGCCTTTTCCACCAGCATGCGGCCCTGCATTTCCATGTGCAGAGCATGGCAGAACCACTGGCAGTAATAGTACCAGACACCCGGACGATGGGCCGTGAAGGTGACCGAAGCGGTCGCTTGCGGGCCGATTTCCATGGCGATGTTGTGACCGATCAGCGTAAAGCCGTGGGTCAAATCGGCCACGTCGTCGATGTTGGTGATGGTCAGAGTGACTTCGTCGCCCTGCTTGACCTTGAAATCGGTCAGGCCGAACTTCGGAGCCTGCGCGGTCATATAAACGCGCACCTTCTTGCCTTCGCGGATCACCTTGTTATCGGTTTCCAGGGTCACGCCGTCCTTCTTGGCGCGTTCCACCGCATCGGCGAACATCGGATCGTTACGCTTATAGATCTCGATGGGGTTCAGCTTGGACCGATGAACGATGGTGGCGTCGTGCGGTTCGGCGAAGGCGGGGCCGTCATGCACCAGCTTCATTTCGTCGCCCGAAATATCGATCAGCTGATCGTTTTCCGGCTTCAACGGGCCGACATTCAGGAAGCGGTCCTTGGAGAACTTGCACAGGGCCACCAGCCACTTGCCGTCGGCTTCCTTGGTTTCACCCATGGAGGCGTTGGTGTGACCGACCTGATAATGCACATCCAGCTTCTGCTTGATGGGGTTGACGCTCTTGTCACCCTTATAGGCCTTGATGGCTTCTTCGATGTTCCACTTGCAGATCTGGCTGTCCAGGAACAGCGAGGTATAGGCGTTGCCACGACCGTCGAAGCTGGTGTGAAGCGGGCCAAGGCCGACTTCCAACTGACCGACGATGGCGTCTTCTTCCTTGATCTTGCCAGCGAACAGGTCGTCCAGCTTGGCCCATTCGACGATGGTCACGGTCGGCGACAGCTTGCCGTTCAGGACGAAATACTTGCCGTCCGGGGTCGCGTTACAGCCGTGCGGGTTGGACGCGATCGGGATATAGCGGGTGAAGTTGGACTTGGCGGCCTTGCGGCCATCGAGCACCGGCACACCGTCCATCATCTTGGCCTTGCCGTTCTTGACGGCTTCTTCGATGGCCTTGACGTTGAACACGACGGTCCAGTCGCGTTCGGCGGACATCATCTCTTCGACGGTCACGCCTTCTTCCGAGTTGTAGCAGGTCGAGGCGACATACTTACCCTGATAATCGCCGTCGTTGTTGTCGAGGTTGCCATCGACGATCACCTGCCAGGCGACCTTCATGGTTTCGCCGTCAACGGCGGTGAAGATGCCGTTGTACTTCTTCGGTTCGTCCAGGATGGTGCCGTCATTGACCAGCGGCACGCGCATTTCGCTGTTGCAATAGACATAGCCGGTCTTGGGGTAGCGTTGCAGACGCAGACCGTGGATGCCGTGTGCATGGGGGATTTCCAGGATCTTGTCGGTCTTGAAAATGTCCAGGCGGATACGGGCGATGCGGGTGTTGGCCTTGTCGTTGATATAGACATAGCGGCCATCGTACTTGCCGTCGGTATAGGACGGACGGGGATGGTGGGTGTCGCCCATCTGATAGGTCGGCAGCCCTTCCTTCTTCAGGAACTCCTTGGTGGAGGGCAGCAGGCCTTCATTCATGATCTTGATGGATTCATTGGTGCGGCCCCAGCCGGTGGCGCTGTCACGGTTGAACACCGGAATGCGCATCAGCTCGCGCATGGAGGGCAGGCCCAGCACGCGCACTTCGCCCGACTGACCGCCGGACCAGAAGCCGTAATATTCATCCAACTGGCCGGGAGCCACTTCGGGACCATGGGCGGTCGAGCCGGTGGCGGCCTCGGACTTGTCGGCGCTCACCAGCGAACCGACACCGGCGCCGATGGTGGCGACACCCGCCAGGGTGGCCAACTTGGCGGTGGTGCCGAATAGATCGCGGCGCGACAGGCCCGAATTTTCGGTATCAGAAGACATTGTGATTACCCTCCTCGCGACAAAAAGGGGTGTTTATGACGGGTCTCCCCCCAATTCCGGCCTCCCGTCATTCGGCCGGATGGGTGCTGTGGGCCGCCTTTATGGGGTCGGCCCGGCACTTCCGGCCTGGGCGGCGGGCTTCTTGGCCCGGCCCTGGCGCTTCAAAACCAAAGGCGTGCAGGTGTCATGGTCGTGGTAGACGACCTGGCAATGCATGCAGTACAGGCATTCGTTCGGGTTGATCTCGCCGTTGGGATGGATGGACTGAACCATGCATTCGCGGGCGCACTTGGAACATTCAAAGCCGCACTGCTTGCGCCGCTTCAGCCACTCGAACAGACGGCCGCGGCCGGGAATGGCCAGGGCGGCGCCCAGCGGGCAGATGTAGCGGCAATAGGCGCGTTCGACGAACAGACCGGCCCCCAGGGCGACCACGGCCCACAGCACGAACTGCCAATCCCGCAGGAAGTGCAAAAGCCAGACGGTCTTGAAGGGTTCGATCTCGGCGAAACGCTCGGCGGTGGCGACCGAATTCAGGGACAGGCCGAACAACGCCAGGAAGAACACATACTTGAAGGCCCACATCCGTTCGTGCCAGGCGAATTTGGGCGACCATTGCGGTATGCCGAACCGCTTGGCGATGGCCGACAAAATTTCCTGAATCGCGCCGAAGGGGCACAACCAGCCGCAATAGGCACCCCGGCCCCAGAACAGCAGGGACACGGCGGTGGCGCACCACAGGATGAAGATCAGCGGTTCCAGCAGGAAGAAGTCCCAGCTGAAATGAGTCATCAGCGCGTTGGCGAACGTGAAGACGTTGACCACCGACAACTGCGCCCCGGCATAACCGCCGATCCACACAGCCGTGAAGGCCAGATAGGTCATACGCAGGCGCTTGAAGAACACTGGGCGCTTCACCAACCAATCTTGGAAGAAGAAGATCAGGGTCAGCACGCCGAGCGCGATGCTCAGCACCACGATGTCAAGGATCCGCTTGGCCCAGATGCTCTTCCACAGGTTGGAGCGGCTAGACGCCAGGGCGTCGTCGGCTTCGTCAGCCTGGGCCGAGGCGGATGCCGCCGCTTCGGCTTTGGCCGGCTTGGCCGGGGCTGCCGCCTGGATCAGGGCGGGCGGCAGGGAGTAATCCAGCGCGAAGCTGGTAAAGGCCTTGGTGCGCGGGCCGGTGGCGCGTTGCACCAGCAGTTCCAGACGCCAGGGCTTGGCCGGATCGAAATCCACGTCATGGGGGATCTTGAACAGGCCGATTTCACCGAATTCGGGCGCGCTGTTGGAGAGCGAGCCGAGACGGCGGTAAACCTTATCCGAGAAGCGCAGGCTGATGCCTTCCTGGATCATCTGGATACGGTCGAAGATGCCGCCGCGCACAAACCCCGACCCACGGAAGGAATAAGCGCCGTTGGCGGCCACGACGATGGCTTGCTGGCCGGGTTCCAGCCACTTCTGCAAGTTTTCATATTCGGCGTCGCCCAAGACATTGCGGCCCAGGATTTCCGGGGTCACCAGGGCGACATAAAGATCAATGAAGGTATCGTCGGGCTTGGCGGGCTGGGCGTACAGATCAGGCTGGGTGACGCCGTTCTTCTGGAAGGCGGTATCCACATCGGCCTGACTGATGGCCATATGCCGGACCGAGCCGTCGCCCAACAGGGTCTGCCAGTCGCGCTGGGCGAAAGGAACCTTGGCGACCGTGGCCTTGACGGCGTCGGTCTTGCCGGTAAAGCCCGCGATGGCGCGGCTGCGTGCAACCTGCAAGGCGGTGCGCAGCAAGCCGTCATCGACCACGATGGCGGTGACGGTGGCACCGCTGATGATGTCCACGGCGGGGCGCTTGGCCCCGGCGGCGGTGGCATCCAGGATGCTCTTGCCCACATAGCCCGACACGAAGTCGAACAGCTTTTGCACCGGAATGCCCACCAGCAGGATGGGTTCGTGATGTTCGGTGACCTTGGCCCCGACGATCACGCCGTTGACGTCCAGACCGGCCATGACCTTGATGGGCTTGCCGGAATAGCCGATATCGCTGGTTTCGAACACATAGCCCAGCAGCGTGTCGCCCTTATAGGCGGCCTGAGCGGCGGGCTTGCCTTCCAGGGGGCCGAAGCGGTCGGCGCCGGGGAACACATCGCCCGGCTGAACCTGGGCAAGGTAAGCGCCAAAGGCGGCAGGCGGCGCGTCAGCGGCGCGCGCCGGAAGGGGAGCCAGTGAGAAGGCGAATAGGGAGGCCGCGGCGCATAAAAGCGCCGGGAAGGACTTGAACCGCATGACTGTACTTCCGCCGGACTTAGGGTGGAAATTCGGTCAGCCCGTCCGCGACAGACGGATTTTTCGGTTCAAAAGAGAACCGGCCAACCGGAGTATCCCGCTATCAAACGGTTACGCCGGTCGGCCGGACAGGTCCTTAACTCTGGTCAATAATGAGACAGGGTGATCCCAATTTTACTTTTCGGCGAAGGCCTTTTCGATCACGTAGTGACCGGGGCCGGCGTTGCTGCCCTGTTCGAAGCCGATGCTGTCCAGATAGTCCGACAGTTCGGTCATCATCGCCGGGTTGCCGCAAATCATCACGCGGTCTTCATCCTTGTTGAAGCCCGACGCGGGCAGGCCCAGATCGGTAAAGGCCTTGCCCGAACGGATCAGGTCGGTGATGCGGCCCTGGGTCTTGAATTCCTCACGGGTGACGCTGGGGTAATAGACCAGCTTGTCCTTGACCTCGTCGCCGAAGAATTCGTTCGCGGGCAGTTGGTTCTGGATGAAATCTTCATAGACCAACTCGCGCACATGGCGGCAGGTATGGGTCAGGATCACCTGTTCATAGCGTTCATAGACCGCTGGGTCCTTGATCAGGCTCATGAACGGGGCCAGGCCGGTGCCGGTGCTGAGGAACCACAGACGCTTGCCCGGCAGCAGATTGTCGAGGATCAGGGTGCCGGTGGTCTTGCGGTTGACCAAAATGGTGTCGCCCGCCTTGATGTGCTGCAGGCGCGAGGTCAGGGGACCGTTGGGAACCTTGATGGACAGGAATTCCAGATATTCCTCATAGGCGGCGCTGACCATGCTGTAGGCGCGCATCAGGGGCTTGCCGTCCACCTTGAGGCCGATCATGGCGAACTGGCCGCTTTCAAAGCGGAAGCCCGGATCGCGGGTGACCTTCAGGGTAAACAGGTTGTCCGTCCAGTGATGGGTTTCCAGAACCGTCTCTTCAAGGATGTTCGACATTGTACTCTCGCGTCAGGAGTGGGTCGGCCGGGGCTTGGGCAAACAGCGGGGGGCAAGCCGGGCACCCGATGGTTCAGCGTCTCTTAGCATGTGCGGCATGTATTTTACATCAACTTTGTGGCCCTGAAAAAATTATGGATAATTTTCAGCGTACAATTAATGTAAATAAGAGGCGGTGGCGGATTATTGTCCTGCCGTGCCTTAGTTTCACGCCGCAGAAATGTTTTTAGGGTTTCAGGGCAGCATTAAAGGCAAGGATGTGCATCCCGGCTTTGAGCTTGGTCAAGGATGCCATGTTCTGCCGGGGTGGCGTGGATCGGGGGCGGATCTCAGTCTTTTTGCTGGGCTTGCCAGTTCGACAAGGCAGCCAGGGAGTCTTGCAGCAGGCGGCGGGCGGGATGCAGATCGCAGCCCCGGCCCTGCTTGCAGGTGGCTTCCAGAGCCGAGACATGGCGCAGCAGGCGCAGGCACCCCAAATTACCCGCCACGCCCTTAAGCGAGTGCAAATGACGGGCGGCGCTGGGCCAATCCAGGGTGGCGATGGCCGTGTCGGCCTGATCCAACAGGGCGGGGCCGTCGGTTTCAAACCGTTTCGACAAGGTGGCGAACACCGTAGCCCCCAATGCGTCGCGCAACTCGGCGCTGGTTTGCATATCCAGCAAGGGATCGTCGAGGGTCACCGGGGCCTGGGACAAAGCGGGCTGAACGGGACGGGCGGGCAAAGGGCTGGGGGCGCAGGGTGCACCCCGGCGCTGGCGGGCCTGGGCGATGCGTTCGCTCCAACGGTTTAAGGTGGCGGCCAGACGGCGGCGGTCGATGGGCTTGGAAATATAATCATCCATGCCTGCTTGTAAGCAGACCTCGCGGTCGCCTTCCATGGCGTTGGCGGTCATGGCGACGATGGGCACCTGTCCCTTGGGGCCGGGCAGGCGGCGGATTTCGCGGGTGGCGGTCAGGCCATCCATGACCGGCATCTGCATGTCCATCAAGATCAGGTCGTAATCGGATTTCTGAACCTGGGCCAAGGCCTGTTCGCCATCGTCGGCCATGTCGGCACGGTGCCCCAGCTTGGCCAGCAGGCCGACCGCGACTTGCTGGTTGATGGCGTTGTCTTCCACCACCAGGATGCGCATGGCAAAGCTGGGTTCGGCGGCATCGGCGCGTTCGGCGTTGCCTGGGTCATTCTGATCGCGTCCGACAATACGCAAGATGCGGTCCAGCAACCGCCCCTGGGGGATCGGCTTGGTCAGCACATCATTGACGTTCAACAGCCGCGACTGTTCGCGCACATCGGCCATGGGGGAGGATGTCGCCAGTAGAATCGGCAACGACGACAAGCGCGGGTCAGCGCGCAGCACGGCCACCAGATCCAGCCCGCTCATGCCCGGCAATTGGTGGTCGAGCAGCAACAGATCGTAAGGATGTGGCCCCTGGCGGCGCTGGCGCACGGCGGTCAGGCCGTCGGCTGCCCCTTCGGCGGCGTCCACATGGGCCCCCCAGCCGCTCAATTGCAGGCGGAAAACCTCGCGGTTGACCTCGTTGTCATCGACCACCAAAACCGCCAGTCCCGCCAGCGGGGCCTGGGCGGTGTGTTGTGCGGCCACCGAATGGGAGAGACGGCGCAGCGGCAACTCGAACCAGAACAGGCTGCCCTGGCCTTCGCTGCTGTCAAAGCCGATGGCGCCGCCCATCAGTTCGATGATGCGCTTGGAAATCGCCAGCCCCAGCCCGGTGCCGCCAAAGCGGCGTTGTGTCGAACTGTCGGCCTGACTGAACATCGAGAACAGACGCGGTTTGGCGGCATCGGGGATGCCGATGCCGGTATCCTTGATCTCGAAGCGCAGGCGGGCGACGCCCTGCTCCTCGGTCAGCAAGATAACCTGCATGGCGACATTGCCCTGTTCGGTGAACTTGACTGAATTGCCCACCAGATTGAGCATGACCTGACGGATGCGCCCGGCGTCACCCTGGAACGTGCCTTCGGCCTGGGGGGTGACCAGACAGGTCAGTTCCACATCCTTATCGGCGATGCGCGGCGACAGAATATCGACCACCCCTTCCAACAGGGACTGCATCTCGAACGGGCCTTCTTCCAGCGCGATCTTGCCCGCCTCCATCTTCGAGATGTCCAAGATATCGTTGATGATGGTCAGCAGGGATTCCGCCGACACCCGCACGGTGTCGGCAAAATGGCGCTGTTCGTCGGTCAACGGAGTGTCCATTAGAAGGCCGGTCATGCCGATGATGCCGTTCATCGGTGTGCGGATTTCGTGGCTCATGGTGGCCAGGAATTCCGATTTGGCGCGGTTGGCCCCTTCGGCGTCTTCTTTGGCGCGGCGCAGATCGCGATCCAGCAGAACCGCTTCGGTGATGTCGGTATGGATGCCGACCACGCCGCCGTCGCGGGTCACATATTCGGTCGAACGGATAAAGCGCCCGGTGGCCAGTTCCTGCACAAAGGGTGCGCCCACGGCGTCGCTGTGATGTTTCAGCCGGGTTTCCACCCAGTCGTCGAGATTTTCCCCCTGGGGCAGATAAGCGCCGCGCTTGGCCCCTTCGCGAATGATGTCGGCAAACAGCGCGCCCGGCACCATCAGGTCGTACATGGCCGGGAACAGTTCGCGGTAACGCTGGTTGCAGGCCAGCAGCGCGCCATCGCTTCCGAACAGGACAAAGCCTTCAGAAATGCTGGAGATGGCGGCCAAAAGCTGGCTTTCCACCATGCGCAGCCGTTCGCGGTCCTCGGTCTGGGCGGTAACGTCCGACGCCGTGCCGCGATAGCCTTGGAACGTGCCCCGGCTGTCGAACACAGGCTTGCCGCTGACCGAAAAGACCCGCCGTACACCGTCGTGCAAGCGCACTTCGTAAGTGAAATTACGAAACGGTTGGTGCGCTTGCAGGATCGTGCGGTGGGCGTTGATCAGATCGGGCGGATTGCATCCCGCCATCAAATCCCAGCGTGTCTGCCCGATCACGTCGGACCGCAACCTTTGCTGCAAATCGCCGTCATAGCCGGTAAAACGGGTAAACCGATGATCGACGTCGGTTTCCCAAAACCAGTCGGACGAGGATTCCGCGAAGTCGCGAAACATATTCTCGCTTTCCTGCAAGCGGGTTTGGGCGCGCTTGCGTTCGCTGACGTCGCGGATGATGCCGACATATTGGGCGCTGCCCGCTTCGGTCAGATCGCCCACCGACAGTTCGATGGAAAAAATCTCGCCGCTTTTGCGCTGGGCGATTTCCTCGCGGCCTCGACCGATCATGCGGGTTTCACCGGTGCGGTGATAGCGGTGAATATGATCGAGATGACGATGGCCTGCCGCCTTGGGCATCAGCAAATCCAGGGGCCGACCTAGCAATTCGGCGCGTTCATAGCCGAACATGGTCAACGCGGCCCGATTGACATCGACGATCACGCCCGATTGATCGGCAATCACCACACCTTCGCCAGCGGTGTCCAGGATGGCTTTCAGGTGGCGTTCCGCTGCTTCGCGGGTTTTTTGGTTGGCGGCGCGCAATTCCTCTTCCATCAGGGTCGAGGCATTGCGGGTCAGGCGGCGTTCACGGTCGCGTTCCTCATAGGTGGCGCTGACCAGTTCCAACAATTGTTCGACATTGATCGCGCCGTCGGCGTCACGGGCGACCTTGCGCAGCTGACGATCCAGCAGCTTGTGCATCAATCCTCGCCGATGGTTGTGACCGTCATGGTCTGGTTATGCAGTTCACAGCGCTGGGTGAAGCCGTGGGGGGCGATTTCGCCATAGGAGTAAAAGCCGATGACGCTGGCGCTTTGGCTCAGCGCGTCGGCCACCGCCTCGACCTCGTCCACGGCTTCTTGACCCATCAGCAGCTTGCGGCCGATGCAACTGACCAACAGGGCCAGTTGAGCCCCTGGCGCGTTCAGGTGCGCGGCTTCCCCCGCCTGTCCAGCCCCTTCGGTCAGGTCATCGGAATTGCCGCGCATCAGTTGGGCGATATAGCCTTGGGGAATATCGCCCGCGAACACCAGCGCCTTGGCAGCGTCATCGACGCCGACGATGGTGCGCACTACCTGACTGCGTGGGGCGTCCTGGGCGCGGACCGCCAGGGGAAAGAAAAGGGCGCTGCCCGGCAGGTTGGCGGCTTCTTCACCCAGATAGCGCTTGTAAAGGTCCAGCGCCGGTTCGCCGTCCAGTTCATAAAGAATGTTGGCCGAAGATCGGCTGATCAGACGTTCGGGGCCAAACGGTTCCCATCCGCCGACGCTGCCCCAGCCGATTTTCAAGGCGTCGCCATAAAATCCGATGATGGCCGCCTGTCCAGGTGCCGGAGTGGCGTCAAGCCCCACCTTGGTGGGGCCGAAATGCGGACCATCGCCCGCCAGACCGCCGGTGATGACCGCACCGGCGGGCAGCCGTTCTTGCAATCCGGCGATCAGGGCGCTGCCGTTGGTCAAGGTACCGTCCGACAGGACGAACACCGCTTTTAAGTCCTGATTGTGCAAAGTAACGGGCAGGGCGGACGCCAAGGCCGCTCCAGCCGCGCGCGATTGGCTGGCGGCCGAGATCGGCTGAGATGCGGCGGCGATCATGCCTTTTTCAAAATGGATGGCGACGCAGACAATGCTGTCGTCGTGGGCGTCGCGCCCCAGGATCTCGCCCCCGGTGCTGCATCCGACGATATGGGCGGCAGGAAACACGCGGCGCAAGTCATCCCACGGATCAAGCGCGGTCAGGGCGGCGGGGGCGGCAAAGTAGAGCACCAGCTGTGCCTGTCCGGCCCAGACGGGAATATCGCCTTGCCAGCCAGCAGGGGTCCAGTAGCGTTCGGCGGTCTGCATGCGCGGCCTCGATCGTGCTGTTAAAGGCTGTTGATAAAGTCTTCCTCGGGCGGGGGCGTGGGGTCGGCATACTGGGTATGAATGGCCTTCACCGCGTCCCATTTGGATAAAAATGCCCCAACACAGGCTGGATCGAAATGGCTGCCCGCGTTGCTTTCCAGAAAATCGCGGGCCTGATCCAGGCTCCAGGCCCGTTTATAGGGACGGACCGAGGTCAGGGCGTCGAAGACGTCGGCCACCGCGACGATGCGGCCCGACAGGGGAATGGCGTCCCCCGCCAACCCCTTGGGATATCCGCCGCCATCCCATTTTTCGTGATGCGACAAGGCGATCTCGGCGGCCATTTCGATGACGCGCGACTGGCTGCCTTGCAAGATGGCGTATCCCATGTCGGGATGTTGCTTCATCACCGCGAATTCGTCTTCGTCCAACCGTCCGGGCTTCAACAAGATGCCATCGGGAATGCCCAGCTTGCCGATGTCGTGCATGGGCGATGCCTGCAACATCAGGTCGCAGGTTTCTTCATCCTGGCCCAAGGTTTCGGCGATCAGGCGCGAATAATGGGCCATGCGCAGGATATGCCCGCCGGTTTCCGGATCGCGATATTCGGCGGCCTTGGCCAGACGCAGGATCAGTTCCTGTTCGCGGTCCAAGATGGTTTTGGTGGCTTTTTTGACTTCCTCGGCCAACCACTTGTTGCGGTCCTTCAGCTTTTGATGGCTGCGGCGCAGGTCCAGCAGATTGCGCAGACGGGCCTTGACCTCGTTGGGATCGATGGGCTTGGCCAGAAAGTCGGTGGCTCCCAGTTCCAGGGCACGTTGGCGCACGCGGCGTTCGTCGGCGGCGGTGACCATGACGATCGGCACTTCGCGCGATGACGGCAAGGCACGCAATGCCTGGATCAATTCGTGCCCGTCCATGCCCGGCATCATATAGTCCACCAACAGCAGATCGGGCATGTCGGCGGTGCAATGGGCCAGGGCCTCGATGGGGTCGGCAAAGGTCAGGACCTCCAACTCCGGATCAAGTCCTTGGGACAGTTCCGAGAACAGCACCAGATTGATCTCGTTGTCGTCGACGATAACAATCCTCATTGGGAGGCATCCTTTTCGGCCAAGGCGTCCAGCCATTGGCGGGTATCATGATAAGCGGCGTTGGGGGCGGACAGCAGACGGTCCCATTCCATGGCCGTATCTTCGCGGCACAGGGCTTCGAGCTTGGACAGGCACAAAGCCAGCCGGGCAAAGCCCAGATTGTTGGCCGCACCCCGCAGATCATGCACCACCCGGATCAGGGCGGTTTTGTCGCGGGCGGTCACGGCGTCTTGGATCCGGGCCATCTTGCTGTCCAGTTGGGTGGCGAAAGCCAGCACCAACTGATCCATCCGGTCTGCGCCAAGGGCGCTGATCAAATCGTCGCGCATGCCCCGATCGACCACCGGCGGCAAGGCCGGAGCGGCAGCGGTTTTGATCTCGGTCGCAGTCATGGGGGCAGCCACGGATGCAGCCATCGGGGCCGGACGCGGCATGACCGGCATGGCGCCAACCGCCCCGGTAATGGGGGCGCTGGCTGTTTCCGATGCCGCAGGGGTAGGCCAAGGCCGGGGGGGCGGCGTTGCCGCACCGTTTGCGCCGGTGCGGCTGGCAATGCGGCTTTCCCATTTTTCCATCATCTTGGCCAGGGCCCGGCGATTGACCGGCTTTGATATGTAATCGTCCATGCCGGCGGCCAGACATTCGTCGCGGTCGCCCGACATGGCGTTGGCGGTCATGGCGATGATAGGAATGGTGGCGCGTTCGATGGTCAGGCGGCGGATTTCCCGGGTGGCGGTCAGGCCGTCCATGCCGGGCATCTGCATATCCATGAAGACCAGATCATAGGGATAGTCGCGCACCATCGCCACGGCTTCGAAGCCATCGGCGGCGACATCGGCGCGGTAACCGAGATTTTCCAAAAGGCCAAGCGCGACCTGCTGGTTCACCTGATTGTCTTCGGCCACCAGGATGCGCAAGGACCGTTCCTGCCCCTGGTTATCCTGGGCATCGGGGCGCGGCGGGGCCAGAACGTCAAGAATGCCATCCAACAAGGCGCTCGACCGCAGGGGCTTGACCAGCACCAGACTGACGCCAGGGCGGCGGGCATGTTCCGCCACTTCCGGTCCGTCATAGGCGAACAGCAGCAGCGTGCGCAGTCCGGACAGCTTGCTGTCCACCGCCAGAATGGCGGCCAGATCCGAACCACTTAGGCCGCCCATGCGCTGTTCGGCGATCACCAGATGATAGGGCTGTCCGGTATTCACCGCATCGCGCAACCGGGTCAGCGCTTCCAGTCCCGACGGCGATTCGGCGATATCGGCACCCCAGCGGCTGATCTGGCGCTTCAGGCCCAGGCGTTCGGCCTCGGACCCGCCGACCAGCAAGATGCGCTTGCCCTGCAACAGATCGTCGGTGCGTTCGCTGACCTGCTGATCGGATGCCTTCAGCAGTGGCACGATGAACCAAAAAGTCGATCCTTCGCCGGGGCGGCTGGAAAAGCCCATCTGGCCGCCCATCAGTTCGACGATGCGCTTGGAAATCGCCAGCCCCAGCCCGGTGCCGCCAAAGCGCCGGGCGGTCGAGGAATCGGCCTGGGTAAACATGCTGAACAGACGCTTCTGCGCCTCGTCATCAATGCCGACGCCGGTATCCTTGACGCTGAAATGGATGTTGGCCTGATGCTCGTCTTCCTGTTCGATCCAGGCGTGGATCGACACCTCGCCGACTTCGGTGAATTTGACGGCATTGCCCGCCAGGTTGAGCAAAACCTGACGCAGACGGCCAAAATCCCCGATATAGGGGGCGGTCAATCCGGGCGACAGGTTATAGCTCAGCTTCAGTTCGCGCCCTGTAAGGCGGGGGCTCAGGATGTCGTATACCCCTTCGACCACGGCGCGGGGTTCGAACACGGCGTCTTCCAGATCCAGCTTGCCTGCTTCGGCCTTCGACAGGTCAAGGATGTCGTTGATGATGGTCAGCAGGGCTTCCGCCGAATCGCGAATGACCGTGGCCTGATGGCGTTGACGGGGTTCCAGCCATGTGTCCAGCAACAGCCCCGCCATGCCGATGATGCCGTTCATCGGGGTGCGGATTTCGTGGCTCATGGTGGCCAGAAACTGCGACTTGGCGCGGTTGGCGGATTCGGCCTTTTGGGTCTGTTCCCCCAATTCCGATGTTAGCAGCAGGATGCGGCGGCTGTTGGCGGTAAAGCGCGACAGCAAAGCCCAGGCAAACCAACACAGCATCAGGGTAAAGCCGACGCCCAGGATCAGGGAAATGCGCAATTGCTGGTGATAGGGGTGCAGGACTTCGCCCACCGACTGACCGACCAACACCACCAGCGGCAATCCTTGGACCGAACGATAGCTGATGATGCGCCTGACCGCGTCGAAGCGGCTTTTGGCGTCGATGGTGCCGCTGTCGCTTTTCCGAAGGGCTTCGAACAATGGGCCGTTTTGCAGCGGTTGGGTGATCAGTTGTTCGTCCAGATAGGTGCGGGCCCGGATGAACCCGTCGCGTCCCATTACTGAAACCAGGCCGTTTTCACCAACATCGATGGCCGAATAGAAGCTGGACAAGACATAAGGATCGACCGACAGCACCATGACGCCGCCAAAGCTGCCGTCAGCTTTGAAAATGCGGCGGGTAAATTGCAAGGTCCATTGGTTGGACACCCGGCCAAAGATCGGCTTGCTGATGAACAGGGTATCGGTGTCGGTGCCGACATGGACCTTGAAATGTTCGCGGTCCGACAGATCCACCGGTTTGGGCGGCAAGCCCTTGCTGCCAGCAATCAAGATGCCCTTTTCGTCCAGCACCGACAATTGCACCGCCAGGGACCGCATGGATTGCGCCGTCTTCAGGGCGGCGGCAGCATTGAAGGTCTGGGGCGAACGCTGATAGTCATCGCGCAGGAACAACAGGGACTGGTCGATGGCACCGACGGTGCGCAGGACATTTTCCTCGAACGCGCGGGCCAGGTTCTGGGTGTTGCGCTGGGCGGCTTCCAGAGCTTGATCGCGGATGTTGTGGACATATCCGATCAAAGCCCCCCAGACCACCAGCAAAAGCGCGGCCAGCAGCAGGACGATTTTCAGACGCAGATTGCGGTATTCGTGACGATACGTTGCCAGCAACTGGTCTTGTTCCGATTGCGGCGCGGGGGTGCACGGGGCGCAAGGCGCCACGGGGCGTGGTTTCGCGGGCGCCGCGGTCATGGCTGATCCTCTAGCGCGACGCGGTTGCGTCCGGCGTTTTTGGCGCGGTACAGCGCCTCGTCAGCGCGCCGCAACACCCGGTCCGTGTCATCGCTGCTTTGGCGGAACGTCGCCACGCCGATACTGACGGTAAAATGCAGCGGCCCGCCGTCGCTCAGCGGGACGGCGATTTCCGAAATCCGCACCCGCAGGCGATCGGCCAGTTCAACGGCATGATCCGACGTGGTCATGGGCAGCAGAACGGCAAATTCCTCGCCGCCCAGGCGGGACGGCAGATCGGTGCCGCGCAGGGTTTCTCGGAAACATTCGGCCAACGCCACCAAGACTTTGTCGCCGACCGCATGGCCATGGGTGTCGTTGACCCGTTTGAAATGATCGATGTCGAGCATCAGCATCGAACCGGGAACGTCATAGCGCTTGAAGCGCATCATCTCGCTTTCGCAGCTTTCCATGAAGCGGCGGCGGTTCGGCAGGCCGGTCAAGGGGTCGGTGACGGCCAGACGCTTCAATTCGGCTTCGGCAGCCTTGCGCTGCGAGACATCTTGAATCACCAGCAGAAAGGAGTTCTGCCGTTCGCCCGGCATCAGGGCGATGGAGAATTCCACCGGCACCAGGGCGTCGCCGCGATGGGCCATGCCTTCGCCTTGGTGAGGCGTGCCGATCCCGACTCCTTCCAGATTGCCTTCCAGCCCTTCCAGAAGAGAGGCTGCCGCCATGCCGGTTAGGGTTTCCGCCGGGGTGCCGAACAGGGTTTCCGCCGCCGGATTGGCCAGAGCGACGCGGTGATCTGGAGACAGCACCAGAATGGCTTCCGGCGTCAGCGAGAAGATTACCCGGAGTTGGTGTTCGGTGCTGCGGACCCGTTCTTCCAGGGCCTTGCGGGTGATGGCGTAGCGGATGGCGCGTTGCAGGGACCCGCCGGTAAAGTCGCCCTTGATCAGATAATCCTGGGCTCCGGCTTCCAACGCAGCCAGGGCAAAATCAGAATCATCATGACCGGTCAGCACGATGATCGGCAGAGTGGGTGCGGCTTCGCGCGCGGCGGAGATGGTGGCAAAGCCGCTGGAGTCCGGCAGGCCCAAATCCAACAACAGCACGTCGCAAGGCTGGCTTTTCAACCAGACGACCGCTCCCGCCAAGGTGCCTTCCAGATGCATTTCGAACCCGTCGCTGCGACGCAGAGCAATCCGCGCCAGGGCCGCGTCGCCCGGTTCGTCCTCGACCATCAATATCCGAACCTTGCCGCTGGCGGTCGGGCCGTCCAGCGGGGCATCCGGGAAAGAAGAATTCGTGGTCATCCAATTCATGGCGGCGACCTAACGGGGCAGGGTCACGACATTGAACCAATAGGTTTCCAAGGTATGCATGACCTTGATGAACTGATCCAGATCCAGGGGCTTGGTGATATAGCTGTTGGCACCCAGGGCATAACTGCCAGCGACATCTTGTTCGAAATCCGATGTGGTCAGCACCACGATGGGAATGCCCTTCAGATTTTCATCGGCTTTGATGGCCTGCAAGGCTTCACGCCCGCCCAGGCGGGGCATGTTGAGGTCCAGCAGGACCAGTTGCGGACGCGGCGCATCTTGATAGCTGGGGGCCTCGCGGCGCAAAAAACGCAAGGCTTCCAGCCCGTCCAGTACATGAAAGACCTCGGTCTGACAGCCCCAGCTTTTCAAGGCGCGCTTGGCCAGCATGGCGTCGGCGGGATCGTCTTCGGCCAGCAAGATGGTGAACGGCGCTTTGTTGGGTTCGGTCATATTAATCGTGTCCATCATCCATGGGCCATCCCCAACAGGGGACAGTAAAATGCTGCCCCGAGAGGCCGCTAACTTCAAGAAATCGAAAGATAGTGGGGGTTATGAGGCATCCCC
>JASLCK010000067.1 GCA_030151865.1 Rhodospirillaceae bacterium
ACTGGGCTTCGGCCATTCGGGCAAGATCCACAGCGCCAAAATCCTTGATCTGTCGCACAACCTGCCCTTGGTGCTGGAGATCGTCGACGTCAAAGCGAAAATCGAAGCCTATCTGGAGCAGGTCCAGGACCTGCTGGTCAGTACTCTGGTGACGGTGGAAAATGTCCACGTCATCCAGTACGGCCAGACCAAGCACGAGTTGGATATCTGATCGCCGCTTCCCAGGCCGAACCGAACCGAATGCGCGACGGCTGCGACAATCGATTACAATTTTGACGACCCATTGAAACGGCACTGCTTTTATCCTCGGCCCGAGGAGATGGATCATGGAAAAAGTCCCCCACATTCTGGTGGTCGATGACAGCCGCGACATCCGCGAACCGTTGGCCAAGTATTTGACCAAGATGTCCCTGCGGGTCAGCACCGCCGCTGACGGCAGCGAACTGCGTGGCGTCTTAGCGGCAGCGGCCATTGATCTGGTGATCCTGGATGTCATGCTGCCGGGGGAAAGCGGACTGGATTTGGGACGCCACCTGCGCGAGGCGGGTATTCCTTTCATCATGCTGACCGCCATGACCGAGGAAACCGACCGCATCGTCGGGCTGGAACTGGGCGCCGACGATTATGTCTGCAAACCTTTCAGCCCACGTGAATTGCTGGCTCGCATCAAGGTGGTCTTGCGGCGCGCCGGACAAGATAGCCCGAAACAAAGCAGCCTGACCGGTAAACGGGTTCGGTTCGAGCACTGGCTGTTCGACCTGACCCGACGCGAACTGGTGGGGGAAGATGGTGTCGGACTGCCGCTCAGTTCCGCCGAATTCCGTCTGCTGGAGGTCCTGGTGGAACGGCCCGGCCAAACCCTGAACCGCGACCAGTTGCTGGATTTAAGCGCCGGACGGGCATCGGATCCCTTTGACCGCAGTATCGACAACACCATCAGCCGCCTGCGCAAGAAGATCGAAGACGATCCGAAAAACCCCAAGATCATCAAAACCGTCTGGGGAGAAGGCTATAGCTTGGCCGTTCCCGTGACTGACGAGACTGCCCCATGACCCTGCTGCCCCGGCGGATCTTTCCGCGTTTGGCCCTGCTGTTGCTGCTGTCCATCACCTTATCCCAAGCGGTAAACCTGCATGAGGCCCTGGAAACCGAACATCGGGTGCATAAAAGCCTGGTACGCAGCCAGCTTTTCGAACAGATCGAAGCCACCCTGCGGCTGCTGAACGCCACCCCGCGCGACCAGCAGGATCGGGTTTTAGACAATCTCAGCCTGTCCGAGCTGTGCTATTCCCTGACCGATACCCCGCAGGTTGGAACCGGCTTCGAAACGGATCGCAAGCTGGTGGGACGGCTGCGCAATCTGTTGCGTCTTTACAGCAGCGGCACCCCAAGACTGCGCCTGACAGACCAGCCCGAAGGCTTGTGCGACAGCTACATCGCCACATCGGGAGTGCCGTTTGAAAAACATCCCGAACATGATCACGACTTCACCGGCTTGGCCGTATCAGTGCCGTTGGAAGATGGCCGCTGGCTGAATGCCCATGCAACCTTGGTGGTGCCGTCGATTTGGGATTCCACCCCGGTGCCGTCGATCCTGCTGATGATGGCGGTAACCATCGTCATCGTTTTTGTCGTGGTCAGCCACGAAACCCGCAGTTTGCGCCGTCTGGCGGCTGCTGTTGAACAATTCGGGCGCGGACAGTTTCAATCCAGCGTCCCGGAAAGCGGGCCGAGCGAGGTGGTCGCCCTGATCCGGGCCTTCAATACCATGCAAGACCGTCTGACCCGCTTTATCCACGACCGCACCCGCCTGCTTGCTGCCATCAGCCATGATTTGCGTACTCCGCTCACCAGCCTGCGGTTAAAAGCGGAATTGTTGGAAGACGCCGAAACCGGTGAGCAAATGATCGCCACGATTGAAGACATGACCGCCATTGTCCAATCCACCCTGGATTTTGCCCGGACCGACGTCACCGTGGAGGAAAGCCGAGAAATCGATCTGACCACACTGACCGACAGTCTGGTGGAAGATATGGCCGAATTGGGTCAGGACGTGGTCTTCGAGGATAGCCCGCGCCTCACATTGCAATGCCGTCCCAGCGCCCTGCGCCGGGCGGTGCGCAACCTGATCGAGAACGCCGTCCGCTATGGCGGTAAGGCCACGGTCCGCTGTCACCGCGACAACGGCTGGGCCATCATCGAGGTTCGGGATCAAGGTCCTGGTATTCCTGAAGACCAGATGCAAGACATGCTGAAACCCTTTGTCCGCTTGGAAAAATCCCGCAATTCCGCGACCGGCGGCGTCGGCCTGGGATTGGCTATCGCCAACGACATCGTGACCGCCCACGGCGGATATCTGGAAATGCATAACCTGTCGCCCGGCTTTCTGATTGGGGTACATCTGCCTTTGCCGGACTGAGGCCAGGTTCAAATCAGAGAGGCGGAAAATTGTATCGATTTGTCGCAAGACGCTGATTTGCCATCGATTGCGACACTTTCACCGATAAGCCGACATAGTTTCCGTCCCCTTGCGCCTTATGGTTAATCCAACCGATTAAGCATCATAAGGATATTTGCAAATGCACACCGGTTTGCGCCTGACCCTTTCTTCTCTGCTGGTTTCCGGCGTGATGGCGTCCATCGCCGCGTCCGCCATCGCGGCCGATCCCATCGACGAGCGGGTCAAGGCCTTTAAGGGCGCCAAACAGACCGTCGCCCAGATCAAGGACGGTCTGGCGGGCGGCAACAACGCCACTGTCGCCGAGGGGGCCAAGTCGCTGGCTACCTTGGGTGCCCATATTCCGGCGATGTTCCCCGAAGGCAGCAACAAGGGCAAGACCGACGCCAAGGCGGAAATCTGGACCAATTTCCCCGACTTCACCGCCAAGGCCAAAGCCTTTGAAGATCGTTCCAACACCTTGCTGCAACTGGCGTCGAGCGGTGCCGACAAGGGGCAGGTGTCGGATGCCTTCGGCAAGGTGATGGAAAGCTGCAAGGCCTGCCATCGCAGCTATAAGGAAGACTGATGTCCGCTCATCCATCCCACCCGGTCGGTCCATCGACACCCCAGATGAAAGTCTGGGACCTGCCGGTCCGGCTTTTCCACTGGACGCTGGTTCTGTCCATGGTCTTGCTGTTCATCTCAGGTCAGGTGGGGGCCATGCCTTTGCATGCCCTGCTGGGCGAACTGGTACTGGCCCTGGTGCTGTTCCGCCTCTTCTGGGGTCTGATCGGCAGCCAGACTGCGCGTTTCAGCGATTTCGTGACGGGACCTAAGCGGACTATCGCTTATCTGCAGGACGGCCAGTCGCCCAGCATCGGCCACAACCCGCTGGGCGGGTGGATGATCGTTTTTTTACTGGCGGCTCTGGCCTGCCAAGCGGTTCTGGGACTGATGTCCAACGATGATGTGGCGTTTGACGGGCCTTTGGCTGGATTGGTGGGATCACACCTGTCCGGCTTGGCCACGGGCCTGCATCGCGTCTTGTTCATCATCCTGGCGGCAATGGCAGCAATCCATGTGGGTGCGGTGCTGTTTCACTGGCGGATCAAACATGAAAACCTGATCCTGCCGATGTTTACCGGCCGCAAAACCACAGAAGCAGACCCATCGTCCCGACAGGCCAAGGCCCCGACCTTCGTTTCCCCCCTTAAAGCGGCAGTACTGTTTGTGGTGGTTGCCGTCTTGTTGTTCGGGGTGTTGCGTATTGTTTCTGCCGATGCGGCCACCCTGCCCGCCCCCGACGGGATCATAATTACGATCTCGCAATAAATCTTCGGTTCCCGAGTCCGAAGACGCCCCCCCCTGTTCAGGCTGGACATGATCCATCCCGAACAGGGGGACCGGCTTTTTCCTGACCACACACCCCTTCGTTGCATTGCTTGACGGCATTTCTTTTTTGGCGCAACGTGAGTGAACGTTCACATCAAGCGTTGGTCATGAAACCTTCTTCTCCCACCCGGCAACGTCTGCTGGATTGCGCCTTGCGGCTGTTCGTCGAAAAGGGCGTCACAGAAACCAGCGTGCGCGATCTGGCTGAAGCCGCAGGCATCGCCGAAGGCACCCTTTACCGTCATTACGCATCGAAAGCCGATCTGACAGCGGATCTGTTCGTCAGCAATTACACCGCTTTTGCCCATCGATTGACCCGATTGCAATCTAGCGGCCAATCCTTTCAGGCCAAATTACGCGCCCTGACTGCCGAGGTTTACGGTTTTCATGACGAAAATCCGACCCTGTTCCGCTTTCTGCTGCTGATTCAGCATCAGGGACTGCCGCGTATCGAGGATGGTCCCGACAACCCCGTCTCGGTCTTGCAAAGCATGGTCGAAGACGCCCTGACCCGCCACGAGATCGACCCCATCGACCCGGCTTTGGCCACGGCGATGATCCTGGGGCTGCTTTTGCAGCCTGCCACCGCTTTGCTGTATGGCCGCCTTGGCGGCTCCACCCTGTCCGGTCATGCCGATCTAGTGGCGATGGCCTGCTGGCGCGCTTTGACGCCGGTTCGGAGGTAATGGAAATGGCTGATTTGGAAAACCTGCTGGTCCTCGGCGGGCTTTTGTTACTGGCGACCCCGATCCTTGCCATCGTCGCGCTGGTGCGCACCTTTGGCCTGAAGGGACAGGTCGAAGACTTGCGGATGCGCCTTTACAAGCTGGAAGTTGCCAAGGCTCTGGCGGAAAATGCCCCCCCGGTAACGACCTGTGTGGCTTCCGTACCGGAACCGCCGCCGCCGATCTCCGAAACCCCACCCTTACCGGAGCCGCCTCCGGTCTTCACCGATCTGCCCGCTTTCAACGGTGTGCCGTTGGACCGACTGGTAGACCAAGACGCCCCGGAACAAAGCCCGATCGCTGCGTCGGTGTCCCCGGCATCTCCCCCGCCGCCCAAAGCGCCGAAAGTCTCGGCCCCGCAAGCGGTCCCTGCTCCCCAAGGCGGGGCGCGCAAGCTGGAGCATGACCTGACCGAGCGCTGGATGGTCTGGCTGGGCGGCGTCACCCTGGCTCTGGGCGGCGCCTTCCTGGTCAAATATTCCGCCGAGCAGGGCCTGCTGGGTCCGGCGGCCCGTATCATCATGGGCATCCTGTCGGGGATTGGTCTGATCGCCCTGGGCCAATGGTTGGCCCGTCGCCCGTTGGCTGCCGACAAGCCCAGCGCCCTGCCCTGGCAGGTGCCCCCGGCCTTGGCTGCCGGCGGTGCGGCGATGATGTTCGCCGCGCTTTACGCCGCATATGGCTTCTATGGCTTCCTGACCCCCGGTGTTGCTTTTGCAGGTCTGGCGGCCACCGCTGCCCTGACGGTGCTGCTGTCGTTGCAGCATGGCCCGTTGGTTGCCCTGCTGGGTCTGGCTGGTGGGTTTGCCGTGCCGTTGCTGGTGCAGACCGGCCATCCCAATGCGGCTGGCCTGTTCTCCTACCTGTTCCTGCTCAGCGCCGGTTCCCTGGCTTTGCTGCGCTGGCGCAAATGGTGGTGGCTGTCTTGGTGCGTCCTGGGCGGCACGGTGGCTTGGACCATTGTCTGGATGGCCCTGCCCTGGAGCACCGGCGACGAACTGGCGGTCGGTCCTTTCCTGCTGGCCATCGGCGTGCTGTTCGCCCTGTTCCGCACCGGCCTGCCCGCCCCTGCCTGGTTTGCCGGTCGGGCCGAGCATCCCATGGTCCGCGTCATGATCCTGACGGCCGCTGCTATCCTGGCCTCGCTGGCGGTGCTGCTGGTGGCGCGCAGCGATTTCTCGACGCCGTCTTTGGCCGTGCCGCTGCTTTTGACCTTGGGCCTGATCCTGTTTGCCATGAAGGATCAGCATTTTGACTTCATCCCCGGCATCGCCGTGGCGATGGCGGTCGGCGTGCTGACCCTGTGGAATTGGATGCCCGATACCCTGGATCAGAGCCTGACCGTGGCGGGCCTATTTGGTCTGCTGTTCGCCGCTTCAGGCTTCGTAGTGCTGCGGGTCTGCGCCCATCCCTGGCGTTGGGCGGCCCTGTCGGCGGGCGGACCGCTGGCGGTGCTGGCTACCCTTTATTGGCGGCAATCGACCCTGCATCCGTTCTGGAGCTGGCCGCTGGCTTCTCTTGTTCTGGCGGTTCTGGCCGTTGCCGCCGCCGAACGTCTGGCTCAGCGCCGTCATTTGCCCGGCCAGGACAAGGCTTTGGCCGCCTATGCCGTCGGCACCATCGCCGCTCTGGCCCTGACCGCCACCTTCGTCTTGCAGGAAGCCTGGCTGACGGTATCGCTGTCCGGCCTGCTGCTGGGCATCGCCTGGGTCGAACGGCGTCTGACCATCCCCGAACTGCGCCGGACCGCTCTGCTGCTGGCGGGCGCGGTATTGGTCCGTTTAATCCTGAACCCCTATGTCCTGCATTACCCCATCGGGGAAGCGGGCGTGCTGTCCTGGCTGCTCTACGGCTATGGCCTGCCCGCTTTGGCCTTTGCCGGTGCCGCTCTGTTGTTCCGCCGTAGCGCCGATGATCTGTTGGTGTCCGTTCTGGAAGCAGGAACCATCGCCTTTACCGTGCTGTTGGTCAGCCTGAACATCCGCCATCTGGTGGCAGGCAGCCTGGACTATCCGGTCTATGGCCTGCACGAAGCCAGCCTGAACACCATTGCCTGGTTGTCCGGGTCGGCGGGGCTGTTCCTGATCCATCGCCGCTCGGGCCGTTTGGTCCCGCTCCGGGCCGGACAATTGCTGATGCTGGCGGGCTCGCTTCAGGCGGTGTTATTGCAGGCCCTGCTGGACAATCCCCTGTCTTCAGGCGATCCGGTCGGCAATGCCGCGCTGTTCAACCAGTTGCTGATCCGCTTCGGCTTGCCTGCGGTGCTCTATGCCGTTCATGTGGTGCTGGTACCGCAAAAACCGACTTGGTTGCGCCCCGCCTCGGCCTTTGCCGCCCTGGCCTTCGCCCTCCTATGGGCCAGCCTGGAAGTCCGACACGCCTTCGTCGGATCGGTCCTGGATGCCGAACCGGTCACCCAGGCCGAACAATGGAGCTATTCCATCCTGTGGCTGACGGGCGGGGTCCTGACCCTGCTGGGCGGCATCCGCACCCGCGTGCCGCTGTTCCGCCAAACCGGTCTGGCCATCGTGCTGACGGTCGTCGCCAAGGTCTTCCTGATTGACCTGTCGGAAACCGAGGGCCTGTGGCGTGCCCTGTCCTTCCTGGGACTGGGCTTGACCCTGGTGGGTATCGGTTGGCTGTACCGCCGCTTTGTCCGCACAGGAACAGAAACGGCGTAACTCTCCTCTTTCACCCTCGCCGGAAGCAGTGTCTGTCACGTTTTCGGCGAGGAGTGATAAGGGATCGCATAATAATTTTCGATATCCCTAAAAGAATCGCTTGCATCCGACCCCGGAAATCCATAAGTTTCCGCCTCCATCGCCGGACATTGTTCGGTGACCCAGAATTCGGGGCCATAGCTCAGCTGGGAGAGCGCTACAATGGCATTGTAGAGGTCAGCGGTTCG
>JASLCK010000123.1 GCA_030151865.1 Rhodospirillaceae bacterium
AGGGCAATACGGCCACCGTCACTTTCAAGGTGAATGTCGGCGCGTCGAATGCTCCCCGGGCTTCGGAACGGCATGGGGCCAATGACCCGGTCCTCTTGCCGACCGATCTGCAGCCCGCCCGATTGGCCGATGCCCAGACGATGAAAGACCCGGCTACGGCCGGTCACAAGGCGGCTCCGGCGTTTGCGGGCAAACCATCCCTGACGGCGCAATTGCATGCGGCGGCAGGTGGCGGGGCAACTTCTGCCCATCACGGCATCCTGGATGACGGCCTGAATTTGTTGGCCAGCCTGTTGGATGCACTGGGTGGAAACGACGCCCAACATCTTGCCCAGACGGCCCAAACGATAGCGTCGGCGCAGCCGCATGCTTCGTCCCTTTCGACCAACACCACGATCTCCTGAGGCTTCATGACGTCCTTGTCTTCTTTTACGCCGGTTCGGCGTTCCCGCCTGACGGTTCCTGTCGCCGCTTGTGCTTTGGTGGCTCTGTTGGCGGGGTGTTCGGTGGATCCTCGTCCCCTGACCATCGAGGAAAACCAGACCCGCGCCGACGATGCGCTGAAACAGGTACGGGATCGTATCGACCCGGTGGCGGCCCCCATCACTTTGGATGAAGCCATCGCCCGGGCGGTCAAGTACAACTTGGATCACCGGTTGGCGTTGATGGATCAGGCCATTGCCAACCGTCAGCTTGACGTGTCGCGGTGGGAATTGCTGCCCAAGCTGATGGTCGATGGCGGCTTGTCGGCGCGCAGCAATGACTTGGCGTCTTCGTCTTACTCCGTGCTGACCGGCAAGCAGTCACTGGAACCGTCGATCTCGACCGACCGGCGCGGCGGTGTCGCCGACCTGCAACTGAGCTGGAGTGTCCTTGATTTCGGCGTGAGCTATTATCAGGCACGCCAGAACGGTGACCGGGCTCTGGCGACGGCGGAAAAGCGCCGCTCGGCGGTTAACGCCATCGTTCAGCAGGTCCGGGCCGCCTATTGGCAGGCCGTGGCTGCCGAACGCATCGGCAGCCGCATCAACCCCATCCTGACCGATGCCCGCGCCGCTCTGGCCGACGCCCACGAAGTGGAACGTCAACGCCTGAAGCCGCCGCTTGAAGCGCTGCGTTATGAGAAATCCACCATCGAGGTGATCCGCCAGTTGGAAAGCCTGCAAGCCGATCTGGGGTTGGCTAAGACGCAATTGGCGGCTTTGATGGGTCTGCCTCCGGGGCAGCGTTATCAATTGGCGGTGCCGGAAAATCCCTCCGCCCTGCCGGAAATGAAGACCCCGGTGGAGGAACTGGAACGGACCGCCCTCATCAATCGTCCGGAACTGCGCGAGCAGGCCTATAACCACCGCATTGCGGTTGATGAGGTGCATAAGGCTTTCCTGAAGCTGTTCCCCAATCTGTCCCTGACCACCGGGCTTAATTACGACAGCAACTCGTATTTGGTGAACCAGCAATGGGCCGAAGGCGGGCTGCGTATGTCCTGGGGCCTGATGAACCTGTTGTCGGGTAATGACTTCATTGGTCTGGCGGAAGCGCAGCGCGACCAGACCGAAGTCCGCAATTTGGCCTTGTCCATGGCGGTCCTGACCCAGGTCAATGTGGCTTGGCAGCAATTGGGCCGTGCCCAGATCCAGTACAAGGACGCCGAGGAATTGGACGGCATCGAAAGCCGTATCTACGATCAGGTTCTGACGCAGCAACAAAACAACACCGAAAGCAAGGTCGAGCGGGTGCGTTCCGCCGGTGCGCGGATTGTTGCCGAATTGGTCAAGGCCCGCGCCTATGCCGACATGCAGAACGCGCAAGCCGCGCTGTATGTTTCGGTCGGTATCGACCCGTTGCCCCAGACGGTGCCCGATTATTCGCTGAAAACCCTGGTCAGCGCCGTGGGTGCGGTCAACCGTCAGATCGAAGCGGGCTCGTTCGGTGCCCTGGCTTCGGCTCAGGCGGAAGCTCCCGTGCTTGACGATAACGTCAAGCTGCAGACTACGCCGCAATTGCCCTAAGGACTGTTGCACACCCTTGATGGGGCCAAACAACGACAAGGGGGAGGACCGGGAGGTCTTCCTCTTTGCTGTTTGATTGCCTAGATTTTTAATGTCGGTCCATTCCCTTCGATCAACAAACAGTGAGCCCCGCCTTGGCCCTTTCCCGGTTTCGCCTGATCGCCGCTTCTGTCCCGCTGTTGCTGGGAAATGTCCTGTTCGCAGGCTCTGCCATGGCCGCTGACGCGATGCCCGAAATCCGCGCCCAGTTGGAGCCCAAGCGCAGTACCGTCCTGTCGGCGGAAGTCGCAGCCCGCATTTCCGAACTGCCGTTGCGTGAAGGCGACAGTTTCACCGAAGGACAGAAACTGGTGGTCTTCGATTGCGGCGTGCAGCGCGCCCGGCTGACTCGAGCCATGGCCCAGGAAACCGCGACTCGCAAGACCTACGAGGTCAAAAGCAAGCTGAACGCCCTGAATTCTATCGGCGCCTTGGAACTGGAAACGGCGGCGGCGGAACATGCGGTAGCGGAGGCCGATGTGCAGATGGCCAGGGAAATCACTTCGCATTGCGTGATATCGGCCCCTTTCGCCGGTCGCATGGGGACGACTGAGGTCAAACGCTTCCAATCGGTGGCGGAAGGCCAGAAGCTGCTGGAAATCATTGATCCGACCGAGTTGGAAGCGCAAATGCTGGTGCCGTCGTCCTGGCTGAAATGGCTGAAGCCGGGATCCGCCCTGGAAATCGGGATCGAGGAAACTGGGCGGAAATATCCCGCTAAGGTTTCGCGTCTGGCACCGCGCATTGATCCGGTGTCGCAGTCGATCCGCGTTTACGCTGTCATCGACGGCAAGTTTCCCGAACTGCTGCCGGGCATGAGCGGGCGCGCCCTGCTGTCCGCACCCAATTGAGGGGCGACGCGATGCCCGGTCCGTCCTTGCCGCCGTCTGTTTCAAATCAGCCGCCCCAGTTGGATGGGGCAGAATTGGCCGGTCGTCAATTGCTTGGTCTGACCGCGCTTTTGCAATTGCAAAAGCGGGCGCGGCACGCGCGGAACGAACAGGAACTGGGCTTCCTGATGGTCAACGACACCTTTGCCCTGGTGCAATACCGTCAGTCATTGTTGTGGCGGCGCGGGGCGCGGGGGGATGGTGCGGTGCTGGCCGTTTCCGGTCTGGCGTCGGTGGAGGCCGACAGCCCCTATGCCCGCTATGTCTGTCGCTTGCTGTCGGCCCATGGCGACCCGGCGGCCATCCGTACCTTCAATCCTGCCGATTTGCCCGCCGATCTCGCCGCCGAGTGGCCGGATTACCTGCCGGCCCACGGTTTGTGGCTGCCGCTGACGGCCCCCGATCAGCGGCAATTGGGAGGCTTGTTTCTGGCGCGGGAAGAACCCTGGGCGGACGGGGAACGCATCTTGCTGGAAAATATCGGCGATGCTTATGCCCATGCCTGGGGCGGGCTGGTCAAGCAGCCGCGCCACTGGCACCGCGACGCCGCCCGTTTGAAATCCCGGCGGACCTTGGCCTATGTCGCGGCTGCCCTGGTGGCCTTGGCGTTGTTTCCCATCCGGTTGTCGGCCCTGGCTCCGGCCGAGGTCATCGCCAAAGCTCCGACCGTGGTGCGGGCTCCCTTCGATGGGGTGGTGGACAAGTTTCTGGTCGGTCCCAACCAGCCGGTGAGCGAGGACCAGCCCTTGTTCCAGTTGGACCCGGTGCGGCTGCAAAACCGCCTGAATGTGGCTATGGCGACCCTGGAAGCGGCGGATGCCGAATATCGCCAGACCGCGCAACAGGCGGTGTTCGATGAAAAAGCCAAATCCCAGTTGGTTGTTTTGCAGGGCAAGCGCGATCAGGCAGCGGCCGAGGTTGGTTATGTCCAGGATTTGATGAAGCGCATCGTGGTGCGGGCTCCGCGCGCCGGGCTGGCGGTGTTTGCCGATGTCAACGATTGGGTGGGTAAACCGGTCACCCAGGGCGAGCGCGTGCTGATGGTGGCCGAGCCCAAGGATGTGGAACTGGAAATCAAGCTGCCGGTGGCCGATGCCATCGCCATGGATGTCGGCGACCCGGTGTCCTTGTTCCTGAACATCGACCCGCAGCATCCGTTGGATGCGACCATTCGCCTGGCTGCCTATCAGCCGGAAGTCGGGCCGGATGGTGTGGCGGCCTATCGTCTGAAGGCGAAGTTTGATCCGTCCCAGACCCCGGTACGCATCGGTTTGCAGGGAACGGCCAAAATCTACGGGCAGCGCACCACCTTGTTTTATCATCTGTTCCGTCGGCCCTTGGCCGCTTTACGCCAGCGCTTGGGTGTGTAAGCCATGAGCGCCCCGGAAATCCGTATTGGTTCCGGCCCATCCGGTTCCCAGCAGGCTCCGCCGACCCGGCTGGCTCCCTTGCGCGACGAATTGACTTTGCTGCCCGGTCCAGCCCTGTCCGATGGGTCGCCCAGTTGGACACTGCACGATCAGGCTGCGGGCCGTTTTTATCGTTTAGGCTGGTTGGAATTCGAAGTGCTGCGCCGCTGGCATCTGGGCACCGCCGAGGAAATTGCCGCCGATGTGACGGCCAATACCACTTTGCGGATTACTGCCGATGACGTGCTGTCGGTGTCGATGTTTCTGATCACCCACAATCTGGTGCGCCGCCAGGGCCCGGCGGCTTTGGCTGGGCTGATGCGTCAGGCGGACATGCGCAAGCCGAGCTTTTGGCAATGGCTGTTGAAGAACTATCTGTTCTTCCGCGTGCCGTTGCTAAAGCCTGACCGTTTCCTGACCAGGGTCATGCCCTATGCCGCGTGGATTTTTACACGCGGGTTTTTGCTGGTCACCTTAGCCGCTGCGCTGATCGGCCTCTATCTGGTGACGCGGCAGTGGGATCAGTTCCGCACCACCTTCGTCAGTTTTCTGTCGCCTGCGGGGCTGATCACCGGCGCTGTCGGTCTGGCCGTTGCCAAGGTGGTGCACGAGTTGGGGCATGCGCTGACCGCCAAGCGCTATGGCTGCCGGGTGCAAACCATGGGTATCGCCTTTATGGTGATGTATCCGCTGCTTTATACCGACGTCAGCGATGCCTGGCGTTTACCCGACCGACGTCAGCGTTTGGCGATCGGTGCGGCAGGCATGGGGGCGGAATTGGCGCTGGCGGCTTATGCCACGCTGGCTTGGTCGTTTTTGCCGGAAGGTCCGGTGAAGGCGGCGGCTTTTCTGCTGGCGACCACCAGTTGGATCATGACCGTATTGGTCAACACCAGTCCCTTTATGCGCTTCGATGGCTATTTCCTGCTGTCGGACCTGTTGGATATGCCCAATCTGCACGACCGCGCCTTTGCCCTGGGGCGCTGGTGGCTGCGGGAACGGTTGTTTCATCTGGGCGAGCCGATCCCCGAGGAAATGTCCCGGCGGCGGCGTAATTTGCTGATCGTGCTGGCCTTTGCCACCTGGGTTTACCGCTTTACCCTGTTCGTGGGTATCGCCGCGCTGGTCTATCACCTGTTTTTCAAGATCTTGGGCATCATTCTGTTCATGGTGGAACTGTGGTGGTTCATCCTGCGTCCGCCTGTGCGGGAAGTGCTGGAATGGGTGCGTCGGCGTGATGCCATGACCTGGAACCGCCGATCGGCCACCACGGCGGCGGCGGCAGTATTTCTGCTGCTTCTGGCCTGTATTCCCTGGCGCAGCACGGTGACGGCCCCCGCCATTTTGCGGGCTGCTCAGGAAATGGAGATTTTTCTCGATCAACCCGGCCAATTGGAAGAGGTGCTGGTCAAGGCCGGTCAGCCGGTGACGGCAGGACAGGTGCTGTTCCGTTTGTCGTCGCCCGATCTGGACTACAAACTGACCAATCAGCGCATCAAGATCGAATCGCTGAAATGGGAAAGCGCTTACCGCAGCACCGTGGTCGATCCCAAGCGTCAGCGCCGCGCCGCCCAGGAATTGGAAACCGCCGAAGCCGAACTGCAAGGGCTGGAATTGGAAAAGGCCCGCCTGACCATTACGGCCCCCTTTGCGGGTATTATGGCCGAAGTGGCCGAGCCATTGGCCCCCGGCGAGTGGCTGCCTGCACGGGAACGGTTGGGACTGCTGCTAGATCCAGCCCATCCGATGATCGAAGCCTATATCCGCGAGGCGGATCTGCACCGGGTCATGGTGGGCGACGAAGGCCGCTTCCGCCCGGACCAAAGCGCCACCGGGGCGGTGGATGGACGTATTCAGGATATCGACGACACCAGCACCCGCGTGCTGACCCGCCGCTATCTGGCCAGCCCGTTCGGCGGCGATATTGCCGCGCGCGAGGATGGGCAGCATCAGATGGTGCCTGAGGAATCTCTTTACCGCGTGCTGATCGCTCCGGCCAGGGACACGGCCCCCGCCACCTTGCAGCGGGGCAGCGTGACCTTGGAGGGTGTGCGCGAAAGTCTGGTGGGCAATCTGTGGCGCAGCACGGTTGCGGTGCTGTTGCGCGAAGGCGGTTTCTGATCCGGATAAGGCTGGTCTTACTAGACGACGCAGGCCATGCCCGCCGCCAGATCGGTTTACTCAGTAGAGTGGGGGAGGCAGCATTTCGCTCCCTTCGACCGAAGATGACGTACTGTCTTCAGCGGCGGCCGTGTGTGTCTTGTGTGGCCGGTTCCGCGACCGCCATGACATGCCGAGAAATCTTCGCGCCCAGTTGCTGGAAGCTCAAGTCTCGTTGACTCGCGGGTGTGGTTCCACAGGGCGATGCCATCTCTATTTTTCAGGAATTGTGCGTCATTGGGGCTAAAACGAAAAAAGACCGCCAGAAGGCAGTCTTTTTTTCGAGGGAATGGTGGGCGTTGCAGGGATTGAACCTGCGACCCCATCCGTGTGAAGGATGTGCTCTCCCGCTGAGCTAAACGCCCATTCCGTCGTGAGGGCCGCTTTGTACTAGGGCCGCTTTGCCCTGTCAAGCGCCCTTATGCTGATTTTCTAAAAAATCGACAGAAGGGCCTCGCTGTTCCTTACAGATGCCAGAAATTGCTGCGGATCCCCATGTCGATAAAGGACAGGATGATCTCGATGACGATCAGGACGACGATGTACCATTCGACGCGCATCGAACGGCGGTTCTGCACCAGTTCCAGCAGGGTTTCGCTGGTGCGTGCGATCAGGTCCAGTTTGCGGTCCAGCACGCGGCTGCGTTCACGCAGTTCATATTCGTCGGACAGACGTTGATAAAACCGTTCCAGGCTGGGGCGTTCCCACAGCATTTCCGGCTTTTCCAGAACTTCGACGCGCCCGACCATGCGTTGCTGGGTCCACAGCACGCCGCCGATTTGTTGCAGCAGTTCCTTGCCCTGGCTGCCGAACGCACCCTTGCGCTGTAAGGTGGCGGCCAGGGGTTCGATCTTGTCGAACACGGCGGCGACGCGCTTTTCGTAGTGATCAAGGACCGCGTTCTTGCCCAAGATGTCAGCGACGATTTGCAGCCGCTCGGGCGAGGGGTCCGAGATCACCACCGCGCCAGAGCGTTCCACCCGGTCCTCGCCATTGGGATCGATGTAGATCTTGGTTTCTTCCACATCCGGCGGATCGTGGGGTTCGGTCACCAACCGCTTCAACGACACCAGGAAGGAGTCTTCCTCCAGCGGGTCGAGATCGAACAGCACCACCATGCCATAGCGGAACAGCACCGCGCGGCCCTGGCGTCCGGCGCGGATGATCAGCGGCGCGGTGCCCAGGATCGAGCCCTGTTCCAGATTTTTGGTGTCGATACGCCCGCCCACCAGCAGGGCCCGTACGGTCATGCTGTCGTACTGGGGGGCGCTCGGGGTGCTGTCGTCGCTCACGGATGACCTCTGTTTGATCGAAAGGTGGGGTTGAATGCTTGAAAAGTAAGGCATCCTAACATCCTTCCGACGCTTGCGCATGGGCTGGTTGGCGTCGAACGGATGAAATGTTGTGCAATAAAGATTGAGTTGGACGGCTGCCTGCTTTGTGGCACCTTCCCCCGGTCCCGCAATAGAAAGTTCACCGTCTGTGGTGACGGAACGCTTATGACCCAGCCTCGTTCTTCCGAAAAAATCGCCGTCATCATCCTTGCCGCCGGAATGGGCACGCGGATGAAGTCGGCTCTGCCCAAGGTCATGCATGCCGTGGCCGGGCGTCCCATGGTCAGCCATCTGATCGATACCGTGCAGTCCCTGTCGCCCCAGCGGGTGGTGGTGGTGGTCGGTCCCGATATGGACATGGTGGCCGATGCGGTGGCCCCCCATCCGACGGTGGTGCAGGCGGATCGTCTGGGCACCGCGCATGCGGTCTTGCAGGCCCGCCACGCGCTGGGCGATTTTGACGGGACGGTGTTGGTGCTTTATGGCGACACCCCGCTGATCACCGAGGCGACGCTGCGTGCGATGCTCGACAAGCGCGCCGCCGCTCCCCATCCGGCAGTGGTGGTGCTGGGCTTCCGTCCCGATGACGGCGGCGAATATGGCCGTCTGGTGGGGGATGCCAACGGTCTGGACGCCATTGTCGAATATAAGGACGCCACCCCCGAACAGCGCGCGCTTCCGCTGTGCAATTCCGGGGTGATGGCCATTGATGGAAAGCGTCTGTTCGGGCTTTTGGATCGGGTCGGCAACAGCAACGCCAAGGGCGAATATTATCTGACCGACATTGTCGCCCTGGCCCGTGCCGATGGGGCCGCCTGCGGCTTTGTCGAAGGGGCCGCCGATGAATTGCTGGGGGTGAATTCCCGTCTGGAACTGGCCGCCGCCGAAGCTATCGTGCAGCAGCGCCTGCGCATTGCCGCGATGTTGGGCGGAGCGACTTTACAAGACCCGTCTTCGGTCTATTTCTCGTGGGATACCAAGATCGGCCAGGATGTGGTGATTGGTCCCCATGTGGTCTTCGGTCCCGGCGCTGTGATTGGCGATGGGGTGGAAATCCGGGCGTTCTGCCATATCGAAGGGGCAAGTGTCGCCCAGGGCTCGTTGGTCGGTCCGTTCGCCCGGCTGCGTCCTGGTGCCGAAGTGGGCGAAGGCGTGCATATCGGCAACTTTGTCGAGGTCAAGAAATCGGTGGTCGAGGCCGGGGCCAAGATCAACCATCTGGCCTATGTGGGCGATGCCCGCGTCGGGGCCGGGGCCAATGTCGGGGCGGGGACTATCACCTGCAATTACGACGGCTTCAACAAATCGATGACCGACATCGGGGCGGGGGCTTTCATCGGCTCCAACTCGTCCCTGGTGGCGCCGGTCAAGATCGGCGATGGCGCGGTGATTGGCGCGGGATCGGTGGTGACCAAAAATGTCGCTGCCGGGGCTCTGGCGGTTGCCCGTGGGTCGCAAATGGAATTGCCGGGCTGGGCGGACCGTTTCCGCGCCAGCAAGGGGGCCGTAAAGGCCAAAGAAAGCAAAGAGTGAGATCGGGTCATGTGTGGCATCGTTGGGATTATCGGCAAGTCTGAAGTCGCCCCCCTGCTGGTGGAAGGGCTGCGCCGTCTGGAATATCGCGGTTATGATTCCGCCGGGATCGCCACCTTGGTGGACGGCAACGGTATCGACCGTCGCCGCGCCAAGGGCAAGCTGGTCAATCTGGAAAATCTGTTGAAGACCGAACCGCTGAGCGGTCGCATCGGCATCGGCCATACCCGTTGGGCCACCCATGGCGTGCCCAATGAAACCAATGCCCATCCCCATGCCACCCATCGCGCCGCCGTGGTGCATAACGGCATCATCGAGAATTATCAGGAACTGCGCGAGGAACTGATCGCTGCCGGTCATGTCTTCGAAAGCGAGACCGACACCGAAGCGGTGGTGCAACTGATCACCCATTATCTGGATCAGGGCGATGATCCCCAGACCGCCACGTCGCGGGCGTTGAAGCGTCTGGAAGGGGCGTTTGCGCTGGGTATCATCTTTACCGGTCGGTCCGACATCATGATCGCGGCACGGCGCGGCAGCCCGCTGGCCATCGGTTATGGCGACGGCGAGATGTATCTGGGCTCCGACGCCTTGGCGCTGGCCCCGCTGACCCAGAAGATTTCTTATCTGGCCGATGGCGATTGGGCGGTGCTAACTTCCGACGGCGTGTCGGTCTTTGATGCCCAGGATCGTCCGGTGCAGCGTGAAATCCGTCAGACCGCCTTTTCCGGCGCGATGATCGGCAAGGGCGAATATCGCCATTTCATGCATAAGGAAATCCACGAACAGCCCCAGGTGATCGGGCAGACCCTGAACACCATGTTCAATCCGTCCACCCAGACCATCACCCTGGCCGACATTCCGTTTGCGCTGGCGGGGATCGACCATGTGACGATCATCGCCTGCGGCACCTCGTTCTATGCCGGGATGGTGGCCAAGTACTGGATCGAACAGTTCGCCCGCGTCACGGTGGAAGTGGATATCGCCAGCGAGTTCCGCTATCGCGCCCCGGCCATGCGTCCGGGCGGGCTGGCGCTGTTCATCAGCCAGTCGGGCGAAACCGCCGATACCCTGGCGGCATTGCGCTATTGCCGCGAGCAAAAGCAGCATATCTTGTCGCTGGTCAATGTGCCGGAATCCACCATCGCCCGCGAATCCGACGCTGCCTTGCTGACGGTGGCCGGGCCGGAAATCGGTGTGGCCTCCACCAAGGCCTTTACTACCCAATTGACCGCCCTGGCCTGTATCTCGCTGGCCCTGGCCAAGGCCAAGGGGGCGATCGATCATGACGCCGAAGTGCGGCTGTCGAAAGCCCTGGTGGAAGTGCCCGCCCGTGCGGCGGAAGTGCTGGCCCACGACGAACGCCTGCGCAAGATCGCCGAAGACGTCATGCAGGCCCGCGACGTTTTGTATCTGGGCCGCGGCACCAGCTATCCCATCGCCATGGAAGGCGCTTTGAAGCTGAAGGAAATCAGCTATATCCACGCCGAAGGCTATGCGGCGGGCGAAATGAAGCACGGCCCCATCGCCCTGATCGACGAAAAGGTCCCCGTGATCGTCATCTGCCCGTCTGACGATCTTTACGACAAAACCGCGTCGAACGTGCAGGAAGTGGTGGCGCGCGGCGGCAAGGTGATCTTCCTGTCGGACAAAAAAGGCGTCGAACGCCTGGCTGTCAACGCGGTGACCGTCGAACTGCCGGCAGTCGATCCCTTCGTCGCCCCGATCCTCTACGCCATCCCCGTCCAGTTGCTGGCCTATCACGTCGCAGTCGCCAAAGGAACAGATGTTGATCAGCCTCGTAATCTGGCAAAAAGCGTCACGGTCGAGTGAGTTTTTGACTTAAGTGTTACTTGTTGTTCGGTGAC
>JASLCK010000132.1 GCA_030151865.1 Rhodospirillaceae bacterium
CGCGGCACGCCGGCGATGCCCTTGCTGGACACCATCAGCACCAGCAGCATGGCAATCTGCTGCGACAGCGGCATGGGGATGTTGTAGGCCTGGGCCACGAACAGCGCGGCGAAGGTGGTGTACATCATCGAGCCGTCGAGGTTGAACGAATACCCCAGCGGCAGGATGAAGCCGGTGATGCGCTTGCTGACGCCGAAACGTTCCAGGGCTTCCATCACGCGCGGATAAGCGGCTTCGCTGGTGGCGGTCGAGAAACCGATCAGCATCGGCTCGCGGATGGAACGGATCAGACGGAAGATGTCCTTGCCCATCACGAAATAACCGGCACCCACCAGGAAGACCCACAGGGTGGTGATGGCGATGATGAAGCTGCCGGCGAACTTGCCATACACCACCAGGACGCCCAGGCCCTGCATGGTGATGATGTTGGCGACCGCAGCGAACACGCCGACCGGGGCGAACTTCATGACGATGTCGGTGACGCGCAGCATGACCGGCACCACTTCTTCGATGGCAACCGCCAGATTGCGGGCGACCGAGCTGCGCAGATGACCCAGCGCCAGACCGAAGAACAGGGCGAACACCAGGATTTGCAGGATTTCATTGTTGGCCATCGCCTCGAAGATGTTCTTCGGGAAGACGTGGGTCATGAAGTCCTTCAGGTTCAGCGCCGTGGTCTTCAGGTTGGTGCTGGCGGCAACGTCCGGCAACGGCATGTTCACGTTGAGGCCCGGATGGAACAGGTTGGCGAAGAACAGGCCGATCACCAACGAGGTGAACGAGGCGCAGACAAACCAGCCCAGGGCCTTGCCGCCAATGCGGCCGACGGTCTTGGCATCACCCATGCCAGCCAGACCCGACACCAGGGTGGTGAACACCAGCGGCGCAATGATCATCTTGATCAGACGCAGGAAAATATCGGTCAGCATGACGAAATAGCTGGCGATTTCCTTGGCCGCTTCAGGGCTGGGGGCGGTCTGATTACAGATGAAACCGACGATGATGCCCAGGACCAGACCAATGCCGATCCAGGCGGTTTGCTTGTTCTTTTTCATCCTTGTCTCCTCGTCCGAGGGCCCAGGCCCTGGCTTGCGGGTGAGTTCTGTTAAAAACGGTACGGCGTACTTTTTGGTACGGGGTACGAAGGAACGCCCGAAGCGGCGTCATCCGCAGCGGCCAGACCCATACCCCCGGGTTGCGCATCCGCAACCCGGAGCGCGAGAACGCTTTGGGCCGCGAAAACCGGAAAAGACCGATCGGCATTCAGAGCGGAAGACCCTGCCACGGCAGCGCTTCTGGTCCTGACCCGCCGAAGAGGGCTCCCCCAAGAGATTTCATGCCGCGCCCGACCGGGCAGGACCGAACGCAGCCCGTTCTTATCAGCAACAGGCATGCCACCCATGCAGCGCTTGAGACGATTTTAACATCTTGATAACGCCCGATTTTGTGCGATGCAAAATCGACTGCGTTCGGATTTCCGAATATCCATGGAAATTTTACGTTCGGATTTCCGAACAATTTATGGCGTTTTATCGAAGAACATCGGGGATAAGCTCAACAGCCCCCTTGCCCCCATCCGCCGCCCCGCATAGTCTGCAAAATCAGACGACATCTCTTGGCGGAACGAATGTACAAAGGGCTCCCCCCGATCACGGACAGCGATATGGACTCGATGTTCATATTGCCTCTGTCGGTCCTGCCCTTGAAAACGCCGTCCCTGCAAACCGCCCGAATCTTGAAAAACTCCCGCCTGGAAAGCGCGGTCGAGGTGTTTCGCGATCAGCAATCGGGATCCGGTCAGGTGGGGGTGGAAGCCTTACCGATGATGTTCGGCTGGCCGACCGACAAGGTGCATCCGGATCTGGCGATCCTGCGCAAGGTCGTGCTTTTGCAAAGCTATGACGTCTATTCGCTGCGCATCTCGCTGCGCGAACAGAACATTCCCGTCAACGACTTTGAAAGCCTGCGCCTCAGCCCGGAAAAAGCCGCCGAACTGACCAAATACATGATCATGTTCACCAGACCCTTGACCAAGCTGATCTATGGCAACGATTCGGTGGACGTGAATTCCTATGACGACCTGCTGCGGCTGTTTCGCGACCCCGATGTGGAGAAAGCCCGCGAACGCCTTTTGTCCATGGCCCGCAGTCTGAACATCGAAGTGATGGAAGTGCCGCGCTTTTTGGAAAATTACGGCGACACCTTCATGTCGCTGTCCTACTTCAAGCACTGCCTGGACCGGCTGGCGCCCTATTTCTCGTCCTGCATCGATTCCATCGAGGAAATCCGCAAGCATTTCCAACTGCGCCACAATCTCAGCCTGATGAAGACCTGCAACGTCATCGAGGATGTGGTCAACAGCGTCAGCGCCAGCATCACCGGACGGCTGGAAGTGTTCCATAAGCGCGCCCAGGATTTGTGGGACAATATGAGCCAGGAACAGTTCGCCACCATCAAAGGCATGGTGGAGCGCGAACACACCACCATCGGCGCGGCACTGTGCGGCCTGACGGTGAAGATGAATGCTTACGCCACCATGTTTCCCCATCCCCAACTGGGGGGACCGGTGCGCCGCGCCGATTTCATGCTGGGCGAAATGATCCAAGGCATCGAAGCCATTCGCCAGATCGAAAAGCGTTACGCGGAAAGCACCAACTGATTCGCATTTTGCAACGCATTGTGCGTCTTCCAGCGGCCCGCAAAATCACAAAATCATTGAATATCAAACATCTGAGCCCTGGCATGGGGTTTGCCTCGTGATCGTCAGAACAATTCTGCGATAGGGGCACGACCATGGAAGCCACTTACGTTTGCTGGCAATCGCCGCAAGGGGAAGGCTGGACCGTCTATAAGATCGCTGCCGATGGCAACCGCGACGTGGTCAAAAGCTTTACCCGTTATTTAGACGCCGCCCGATTGATGCAAAGCCTGCGCAATGAAGCCGCCGCCGTCGGCGTCATCGCCGCCCGTGCCGCCTTAGGATCCGGGTTGGGCCTGCAAGGTTAAACGGACACAATCCGCGATGGAACCGGGCGGGTCGGAATTTTCTCGGAAAATCATCATTGTGACTTCCTCACTGAAGATTTTCCCAGGTAAGTTATTCCATTCTGGAAGTGTTTCTTCCGACCATGGAAAGCAGACCCACCATGTCCAGCGCCATCGACACCACTGCCCCCAATCCCGACGCCGGTTCCAGCACCCCCAATCCTGGGGGAGTGCCCTTTTATACCGAAAAGGGCAAGGCTCAGCCCCGTGCCGTCAAGGGTCTCTTCCGCTCGCTGAAATGGTGGGCAATGGCCATTACTTTGGCCTGGTGGCATCTGGCCCCCTTCCTGCGCTGGGATCGTGGTCCCGGCCAGCCCGATCAGGCCATCCTGATCGACATGCCCGGACGACGGGCCTATTTCTTCTTCTTGGAAATCTGGCCGCAGGAAGTTTACTACCTGACCGGCATTCTACTGATTTCCGCCATCACGCTGTTCTTGATGTCGGCCCTGGCGGGCCGCGTCTGGTGCGGCTTTCTGTGTTGGCAGACCGTCTATACCGATCTGTTCGTCTGGGTCGAACATCTGGTGATCGGCGACCGCAACGACCGCATCGCCCTGTCGCGCGCTCCCTGGTCGGCGGGCAAGCTGGGCAAATGGATCGTGGTCAATGTCTTATGGCTGGCGATCGCGGCGGCCTGCGGCATCGGCTTTGTGTTGTGGTTTGGCGACGCGCCGCATCTGCTGAAGGAAATTGTGACCGGCGCGGCCCCCTTGCCCAGCTATCTGTTCATCGGGGTGATCGGCGGATTCTGCTATCTGTTGGCGGGCCATGCGCGCGAACGGGTCTGCGTCTATATGTGCCCCTATTCGCGCTTTCAGTCGGCCATGCTGGACGAGCATTCCCTGGTGGTGTCCTACGAAGCCTGGCGCGGCGAACCGCGCGGCCATCTGAAGGGCGGCGTGCAAGGCCGTCCGGTCGAGGAGGTGTTCGCCGGGCGCGGGCACTGCGTGGACTGCAATATGTGCGTCCAAGCCTGTCCCACCGGCATCGACATCCGGCGCGGCAACCAGTTGGCCTGCATCGGCTGCGGTCTGTGCGTCGATGCCTGCAATACCGTGATGACCCGTCTGGGGCTGCCCGGCAATCTGATTTCCTACGATTCCAACGCCAACCTTTTGGCCCGCAGCCAAAAGCAGCCTACCCGCTCGCGGTTGATCCGGCCGCGCACGATGATTTACGCGGTGCTGCTGGCCGCCGTCGGGTCGGTGATGCTGTTCTCGCTGCTGACCCGCGCCGATGTGCGGGTGGACGTGCTGCACGAACGGGTGCCGCTTTATGTTCAGTTGAAGGGCGGAGCCGTGCGCAATGGCTACGACTACAAGATCCTGAACATGATCGCCCAACAGCGTCAGTTCACCGTGACCACCAACATCCCGGAAGCCCGGCTGTCGGTGATCGGCGGGGCCGAGGATCAGCAAAGCCTGACCCTGACTGTGCCCCCCGACAGCGTTGGTTCGTTTCGGGTGTTCGTCACCCTGCCCAAGGCCGAGGGCACCGGCAACAAGCCGCTGACCTTTGTCTTGTCCGAACCGTCGCTGAAGGCTCCGGTGGAAAAGGGCAGCTTCTTCGCCATGCCGGAAAACTGACAGCCTCTTTCCAGCCCAGGGCGGACCGCTTCGCCGGTCCGCCCGCCAGCGGCCCCTTAAGCTTGGGGTGGAATGGAATAAGTGCCGGTGACGTGCGCCACCGGATCGGGGTCGTTCAGACTGAACAGGGTAACCTCGCCCACCGCCAGACGTTTGCCCAATTTCAGCAGCCGCCCTTCGGCCAGCACATCGGCTGGGCCCGGCTTGCGCAGGAAATTGATGTTAAGACTGGTGGTGACCGCCAGTTCGACCCGCCCGATCTGCCCCAGCACCGCCGCATACAAAGCGACATCGGCCAACGCCATCAACGCCGGACCGGCCACCGTACCGCCTGGGCGGATCAGGCTGGGATTGAAATGCATGCGCATGCTGGCGGTTCCACCATCGCCGATGGCAACGGTCTTGATGCCAAACAACCCGACCAGGGGCAGATGTTCCTCAATCAAAGCCTGAAACTCGGCAACGTCGATCAGCGGCATGGAAGCTTCTCCCAAATTTTAAATTATTTACAGCCAATGACAGAGATATTTACAGACTTGATAAACTTCAAGATAAGCCCGTTTTCATTGCAGAATATTGCCGACGGTCTTAAGATTGTCGCCAAGCTTTTTCTTTGGCGCCTCCAGGCTTTTCGCCTGCCGCCACAGACCATATGGGCGCTGTGATGACCTGGCGAAAAATTCTGACATTGGCGATGGTGGCGTTGGCTGTGACCAGCAGCCCCGCTTATGCCGGGAAGAAACACGCCAAGGCCCCACCAAAGAACGGGGGGCTTTATACCGCCCCTGTCCCCACCGACAATCCTGGCCGCATCACCGCGATCATGCCTGCGAAATTGTCGAGCGATCCCGATTCGCCGTTTGCCCCCGATCCCCCCGCTAAGGCCAAGGCGACGGCCACGGCGGCAGTTGACCTGGAACCCGCGCCGGAACCCAAGCATTTCGCCATCAGCGAGATGAACATCCCGTCCCTGTTCCACTGATCCATCGCGCCCACCGTCAGGACGGACCGGAAAAGTTCAACTTTTCAGGGTGGACAACCTCATGATTATCATCCACTGATTAATAAAAACCACTGCGTTAGATTTTAACATCTCTAAATTGAAACAATTTTATTGCCAAACGACACTGGCATAGTCCAGAACGGCATCTCGCTCCGTTGCTTGGCGCGTTCAGCAAGGCCCAGGGGTATGGCGAAGAAAAAGATCAGCACCCAATATGCAGCACTTCCCTACGTTATTCAGAATGGGGAATTGCGCCTGCTGCTGATCACATCGCGCGATACCGGGCGCTGGATCATCCCCAAGGGCTGGCCCATGAAGGGGCTGGAAGGCTCTGTGGTCGCCGCCACCGAGGCTTATGAAGAAGCGGGCGTGCGCGGCGCCGTCGCCAGCCTGCCTTTTGCCGAATTCGATTATCTGAAGCGCCTGAGCGAAACCAAGCGCAAACGCTGCCATGTCCAGGTTTTCCCCTTAAGGGTGACCGAGGAGTTGGACGACTGGCCGGAAAAGACCCAGCGCCGCCGCGAATGGGTCAGCCCCGCCGTCGCCGCCTCGCGGGTGGCGGAAGCCCGTCTGATCGAATTGCTGGAGCGCCTGCCCGCCCACCCCGGCGCGCTGGACCCGTTTGGCCTGTAAAGCCGCGATCATCGCCCCCTTTTTCCAAGAATAATCGGGTTAGGACAATCAACGTCCTTGCATCGCCGTATTGGAAAGATGGATAAAGCCGGGGCGAGACTGTCACCTAACTTTCATGTTAGATAGAGCCGCACTTCTGCAAGAGGCCCCCATGTTCCTGCGTTTCTTCCGTTCCCTGATGCCCAAGGAGGAACGGTTCGTCGAGCGTTTCATCGAGCATAGCGACCGCATTGTCGCAGCATCCGACGCCTTGGCGGCCTTGATGGCCGCCGAAGAGGCTGACCGTCCGGCCCGCTTCCGCGAACTGACCGCCATCGAAGCCGAGGCCGACGTCGTCGCCCGTCAGACTCTGGTGGGTCTGCACCGCGCCTTCATCACGCCGTTCGACCGCTCCGACATTCATACCCTGTCGAGCGCCCTGGACGATATCGTTGATCTGATCGAGGAAGTGGCGGTCCGCGCCGATCTTTATCAGGTCACCTTCTTTGATCCGCGCATGTGCCAATTGGCTGCCATGATCCAGGAAGCCGCCCGACTGGTGGCCGACATGGTGGCGATGTTGAGCGATATTGGCAGCAATTCCGAACGCATCAACGGCCTGTGCGAACGTATCTCGAAGATCGAGGGCGACGCTGACGACGTGTTGCGCCAAGCCTTGTCGGAACTGATCCACGAACGGCCAGAAACCATCGTCTTCTTTGGCCGCAAGGAAGTTTACGACCTGCTGGAAGCCGTCACCGACCGCTGCGACGATGTCGCCGATGTCGTCGAGGGTATTGTTCTGGATCACGTCTGACGGCCATCATGGACAGTCTGCAACTGGGTCTTCCCGCCATCCTGGTGATTATCGCCATCGCGCTGGCCTTTGATTTCATCAATGGCCTGCACGATGCCGCCAACTCCATCGCCACCGTGGTTTCGACCCGGGTGCTGCCGCCGAAGCTGGCGGTTGCCTGGGCCGCCGGGTTCAATTTCATCGCCTTTCTGTTCTTTGGCCTGCATGTGGCCAAGACCATCGGCACAGGCATTGTCAGCACCAGCGTCATGGACCCCTGGGTCATCTTGGCGGCACTGGTGGGCGCCATCATCTGGAACTTGCTGACATGGTGGCTGGGCTTGCCCTCCTCCTCGTCGCATGCCCTGATCGGCGGCATCGCCGGGGCAGGTATCGCCAAGGCAGGCGTCGGAGCCATCGTCGCCGACGGTTTCATCAAGACCACCGCCGCTATCGTGCTGTCCCCTGCTGCCGGGTTCATTCTGGCGCTGATCATCATCTGCATTGCGTCCTGGCTGCTGCGCGACGCCCTGCCCTTCGTGGTGGACCGGCGCTTCCGCAAACTGCAATTGTTATCGGCCTCGCTCTATTCGCTGGGCCATGGCGGCAACGACGCCCAAAAGACCATGGGCATTATCGCCGTGCTGCTCTATAGCCAGGGCATGCTGGGCGGCGAATTCCATGTGCCGCTGTGGGTGGTTTTGTCGTCCCAGGCGGCCATGGGGCTGGGCACCATGTTCGGCGGCTGGCGTATCGTGCGGACCATGGGCTCGCGCATTACCGATCTGAAGCCATTCCAGGGATTCTGCGCTGAAACTGCCGGTGCCATCACCCTGTTCGCCGCCACTTGGCTGGGCGTGCCGGTTTCCACCACCCACACCATCACCGGGGCCATCGTCGGCGTCGGCACGGCACGGCGTACTTCGGCGGTGCGCTGGGGATTGGCGGGCACCATCGTGTGGGCCTGGATTTTCACCATCCCTGCCTCGGCCATCATCGGCTGGCTGTCCTATAAGCTGATTACCCTGGTGGGCTGATCAGCCGCCAAAAGCGTGGCATCAAAAAACCCCGGCGAAGCAATCCGCCGGGGTTTGTTTTTTGAGGAAGCAGGGGGCTTAACCCACCATTGCCGCCCACCAGGGCTGAGCTTCCGCCACCGTCCAGCCGGGGCCATGGCCGGGATACAGCATCAGGGGGCCGGGCAGGCTTTGCAAAAGCCGGGTGATGGAGCGCACCAGCAGCGGGCCGTCGCCGCCCGGCAGGTCGGTGCGGCCAATGCCGCGATTGAAAATGGTATCGCCGGTCAGCACAAAGCCCGCATCGAACACGAAGCAAACCCCGCCCGGCGTATGACCCGGCGTCGGGAAAGCCCGAAACGCCACGCCGCCCAGGCTGAGAGGCGTCTCTTCATCAAAGGTTTCAAAGGATGACGGCGCTTGCACTTCGATGCCCAGGCGACGCTTGGCATAAGCCGCGATATCGCGCACCAGCGGGGCTTCGTCCTGATGCAAACGGCACGGCACGTTCCACAGACTTTGCAGCACATTGACCGCCCCCAGATGATCGGGGTGACCATGGGTCAGCATAATGGCCGACACCTTGCCGCCATTTTCCTCGACGGCGGCAACGATCCGTTCGGCATTGCTGCCGGGGTCAACCACGATCTGTTCACCGCTGGGAATGTGCTGGACGATGTAGCAGTTCTCGTACCACGGGGGATCGGTCACCACGACGCGGACGAGAAAGTCACCGAATTCGACGACGGAACCTTGAGACATGGCAGAACCTTTACGCTGACGCAGACCGCACCTCTTGTAAAAAAGCCCGCCTCAGCCTCAGCGTCAAGAAAAAGGCCGTACGAACGATGCCGCACGGCCTATCTCACCTTACGCCAGGAAATCGACCTTGCCGTCTGTCCCGCTGGACGACGAAGCCGCCGATCCGGTATCGACCGGTTGACCAACGGCGGTCGCGGCGGGCGAAGCCGCCTGGGCCGTGCTTTGCGTCCCCTGGGCGTTCTGCCCGGCATTTTCAGTCTTCGCATGATGACGGTGATGCGGACGGGTCGCCGAGGTCTGTTGAGTTGCGGCGGTGGTCGTCTGAGCGGTGCTGGCGCTAATGGTCGTCATTGTTACATCTCCGGTTTTTTGCCGCCCCACGATTGCGGCATCAAACCACCCTGACTAAATGACAAAGCAATCGGCATGCCAGCCATCGCACCAACAAAACCGCCAAGTTCCATTTGATTGATCGGTAATTTTTACCCACTCCAACCCCGTCAACCGTTCGTGACAAGGATGTTTTTGCCTATTTGACCGCCGCCGCCATCGGCACGCGCCATCCATGCCAAAACAAGCGTTGCCCCAGCGTCGGAATCGGGTACACAAAGCGACTGTGCTAACTCCTGGCTTTAGAAAAATCGACCATGATGAAACGCCTGCCCCTTCGTCTGCTGCTGTTGCTGCCATTGGCCACCTTGCCGCTGGCCGGGTGCGGCATTCCCGGCGGGGTGGCTTATGCCATCAAGTCGATCGACAAAAAGGACGGATCCAACACCCAGTCCCAGGCGCAAAGCGCGCCCGACACCAGCACCAGCCAGCGGGCGGAAGAACCGCCGCCGCCAGCGCCCGAACCCGCCCCGCGGGATTCCATCAAGGTGGAAGAGCTTTCGGCCCCGTCCCACTGATCAGGTCAAGGTGACCAGATCGGTGGCCATGGCGTCGAACACCGACGCCCAGTCACC
>JASLCK010000136.1 GCA_030151865.1 Rhodospirillaceae bacterium
GAACATGGGCCGGGTGTTCATCATCTATACCGGCGGCTGCCTGTGCTTCGCCGGTCTGCTGGCGATCTTAAGCTGGATGGGGGTGGCCGATTCCACCATCGGCGTCGGCTTCATCGCCCTGACCGTAGCTTTTTACGCCCTGATGGGGGTGCTGGCCCGCAGCAGTGCCGCCGATGACAGCGTTGCCGGTCGGCGCGTGCCCGCCCTTTACAACGGCATGGCGTCCGCCGCCGACTGGATGAGCGCGGCGTCCTTTATCGGCATGGCGGGCGCCATCTATGCCGCCGGATATGACGGCTTGGCCTTCATCCTGGGCTGGACCGGCGGTTACATCCTGGTCGCCGTGCTGCTGGCCCCTTACCTGCGCAAATTCGGCCAGCACACCGTTCCCGACTTTCTGTCGGCCCGTTATGGCGGACGGTCGGCCCGGTTGGCGGGCATTGCCGTTTTGATGGCCGCCAGCTTTGCCTATGTGGTCGGCCAATTGTACGGCACTGGCATCATCGCATCGCGCTTCCTGGGACTGGATTTCCGGCTGGCGGTGTTCGTCGGGCTGGGAGGCATCCTGTTGTGCTCGCTGCTGGGCGGCATACGCGCCCTGATCTGGACCCAGGTCGCCCAGTATATCGTGGTGATCGCCGCCTATCTGCTGCCGCTGGTACTGATGTCGGTTCAGGAAACCGGCATTCCGCTGCCGCAACTGACCTATGGCCAGGCCTTGCAGCATGCCGCCGAGATCGGACGGCAGTTGGGATTGGCCGATGGCCTGAACCCCGGCGACCGGCTGAACTTCTTTGCCCTGGTGCTGTGTCTGATGCTGGGCACGGCGTCGCTGCCCCATGTGCTGACCCGCTATTTCATGACGCCCAGCGTGCGCGACGCCCGCGTCAGCGTGGCCTGGAGCCTACTGTTCATCATCCTGCTTTATATCAGCGCCCCGGCCTATGCCGCCTTTGCCAAGCTGGCGGTTTATCAAAACGTGCTGTCCGTCGGTCTGGACCACCTGCCCGCCTGGGCCGATGCCTGGAGCAAGGTGGGATTGGTCAGTATCAGCAACGGACAGTTCAGCATCGACCCCGACGCCATTGTCCTGGCAACGCCTGAAATCGCCGGTCTACCCTTCGTGGTGGCCGGGCTGGTGGCGGCAGGTGGTCTGGCGGCGGCCATGTCGTCGGCCGACGGCCTGCTGCAATCCATCGGCAATGCCCTGTCGCACGACATCTATTTCCGCCTGCTGGCCCCCAAGGCCGCACCGGAACGCCGCCGCCTGCTGACCCGTCTGGCGGTGGTGACGGCGGGCGTGCTGGCCGCTTATGTCGCCAGCCTGCGCCCGGCGGGGATTTTAACCTTGGTGGGCTGGGCCTTTTCGCTGGCGGCGTCGGGGCTGTTTTCCGCCCTGGTGCTGGGCATCTGGTGGAAACGCGCCACCAAGCAAGGCGCCGTGCTGGGCATGCTGACCGGTCTGGTGGTCTGCCTGTTCTACATCCTGGCAACCCGTTGGGGCGGCATGCCGCTATGGTTTGGCGTCAAAAACATTGCCGCCGGATTGTTCGGCCTGCCCGCCGCCCTGAGCGTCACCGTGCTGGTCAGTCTGCTGACCCCACCGCCCAGCCAGGAGATGCAGGAATTTATCGATTCCATCCGCATCCCGCGCGGCCAGGTCCGCCCAACCCCGCCGGAAGCGTAAGGCAGGCTTGCGAGCAAAATGGGGCAAGGCGACTTGCCCCATTCGCATCTAAGGGTTATCAATGAAACTTCCAAGTTTCATCCCTGGGTGCCCAATCTTGTCCGATCTTATTACGCCCGCATATGCCGAAGACAGTTCGGAAGGCTGGCGCGAACGCCGCCGCCGCAAAATCCTGGAAGCCGCGGCGCATCACTTTTCCACCCAGAACTATCACACCGTGACCATGGATCAGGTTGCCGCCAGCGCCGATATGGGCAAGGCGACGCTATATCGTTATTTCGCGTCCAAGGAAGATCTGTTCGTCGCCGTCTTTGACGACGCCTTGTCGAACCTGACCAACCTGCTGGAAGAGGAAATCCAGAAAGGCGGCAGCAGCGCCCAGGTGCTGCACCGGGTCATCCATCTGCTGGTGCCTGAATTGTGGAGCCATCTGCGCGGCCTGAAATCCTTTGACGGCGGCGAAGTGCAACTGGCCGAACGCAAACGCCGGATGTTCCGCGAACGCCGCCGCACCCTGACCCAGCAAATCGAAAACGTACTGAAGGCGGGCCTGGAGCGGGGCGAAATCCGCGATCTGGATTGCCGCATGACTGCCGAACTGATCATCGGCATGACCTGGGCCTCGGCCGTCAGTTCGCCCGCCGATCAATCCGCCCCCCTGGCCGATCTGATCACCGACGTTTTCCTGAACGGCACCTTGCAAAAAGCCTGAAATCTTGCGACACCCCTAAAGAAGCTGTTGGAAAATTCGCTTCATTGCACAAGATGGCGTGAGTTCCGAGAACCGAAGCAGAATTATCAAACAGGCCCCAATCTGGTTCAAAGGAATCAGCGATGCAGCGTGATGGGGTGATCGCCGTTTTGACCCAGCGGCGCTTCTGGCCGTTGTTCATCGCCCAGTTTACCGGGGCAATGAACGACAATCTGTTCAAGAACGCCCTGATCATCCTGATCATCTTTCGCATCGGCGGCGACAAGCCCCAGGTTCTTGCCTCGCTGGCCGGGGGCTTGTTCATTCTGCCGTTCTTTTTGCTGTCGGCTCTGGCCGGGCGGATGGCCGACCGTTTTGAACGAACCCGGATGGTCCGCCGGATCAAGCTGGCCGAAATTCCCCTGACCATCCTGGCCGTTGGCGGACTGATCAGCCAAAATCCAGCCTTGCTGCTGGCCGCCCTGTTCCTGCTGGGCTGTCAGGCCGCCTGCTTCGGCCCGGTGAAATACGCCATCTTGCCGGACCTGTTGAGCGGCAAACATCTGTTGACCGGCAACGCCCTGATCGAAGGGTCAACCTTTATCGCCATTCTTCTGGGCACTCTGGCGGGCGGCTTTCTGGTGCTGCGTCCGGGCGGTCTGTGGCTGGTCGGTGCAGCGATGGCCCTGCTGGCCCTGGCCGGATACACAGCCAGTCTGTGCCTGCCCCATGCCGGACCCGGCGACAGCAGCCGCCCCTTAAGCTGGAATATCGCGGCTCTATCCTGGCGGGTTCTGGGCGAACTGAAGGGACGCCCACGCATTCAAGGCGCGGTATTGGGTGTTTCCTGGTTCTGGTTTGTCGGGGCAACCGTGCTCACCCAACTGCCCGCCTTCGTGAAACAAAGTCTTGGGGCCGATGAACAGGCGGTCAGCCTGATGCTGACATTGTTTGCCGTCGGCGTTGCCATTGGCGCGCTGCTGTGTGTCGCCGTGCTGAAAACGTGGCGCGGCAAGCCGTTCACCCCGCCCCTGCTGGCCGCGTTGGGCATGGCCCTGGTGCTGACCGATTTTGCGTTGGCATCTCTGGGACAGTCTGCCCCGCCGGCCCTGCTGCCCCTGTCCGACTTTCTCGCCCTACCGTTATCCTGTCGCATCCTGGCCGATGTTCTGGCGGCATCGATCTGCGGCGGCTTTTATGTCGTGCCGCTTTACACCCTGTTGCAAAGCGGCAGCGAACCCCACAAGCGGGCCGAAACCGTGGCCGCCAACAACATTGCCAATTCCCTGTTCATGGTGATTTCGGCCTTAGGCGCCGCCCTCTTGCTGAAACAGGGATTGCCCCTGCCCAATCTGTTTCTGATCACGGCCATCCTGACCTTGATCTTGCTGCCCGGCATGCGGCGTTTGTTGCGCTGACCCGGCAAGTCTTGCCGGGCAGAGATTGCCCCAGCCCCCGATTTTCCCACCCCGGCCACCTTGCACCCGACGGCTTTCTGGCGTAAATCCGCCGCCCCTCCGCTGGCCCGTTTTTTGCTTATACCCTTAAGCATCCAGGCTGGAGGAAAGGATACCCCAATGGCGTTCGATCGCGTGGCCACCTTTGAAACTCTGATCAACCGTGCGGCAATCCTGCTGCAACGGGCGGAAGCCGATCACGATCTGAGCGGCCTGGAAGAAGCGTTGCGTCTGCTGGATTTCCTGCAAACCCGCATGGACCGCCCCTTCTCGCCCGAAGAAATCACCCGTCTGCTGCAAGGCAATCTGCAGGAACGGCAAAGCTCGCGCAGTCTGTTGGATCAAGTGCGCGCCCGTCAGAAACCGGCCATCCGCACCATCCTGCCCGCCCCGATCCCGCTGCATCACCATGGCATGCTGACCGCCGCCGAATAAGCGACGCAATTTGCAATTGCAACAGCCCAACCCCGATTTGCAAAATGGATGATCATCCCCATCTTGCAGATTGGGGTTTTCTGTTTTTGTATCGTCGCAACTGATTGTGATCTCATGCTCTGGCTGATTGCCGCTCTTCCGCCGCTGGTCTGGCTGGCCGTCATCGTGGTGATGGCGCTGACCCAAAGGCGTTTCCTTTATCTGCCGGAACCGCCGCAACCTGACCCGTTGAAGGCGGACGCAGCTTGGATGACGGCGGTCCGCCAGCCCGATGGCGCGCTGCTGGGATGGTGGAGCCCGCCCGAAGACGCGGACGCACCGGTCATGCTGTTTCTGCACGGCAATCGCGGCACATTGACGCGCATCGCCGCCAAGACCGCTCCTTGGCGGCAGCATTGGGGCATCGGCATCCTGGCCGCCACCTATCGCGGCTATGAAGGCAATCGCCTGCCCCCCACCGAAGCCGGGCTTTATCAGGATGGACAAGACGCCCTGTCCTGGCTGGATCGGCAAGGCATCCGCCGTGACCGCGTGGTGGTGTATGGGGAATCCCTGGGCTCGGCCATTGCGGTGGAACTGGCGCTGTCGCAAAAGCTTGGCGCGGTGGTGCTGGAAGCGCCCTTTACCAGCATCGCCGACATGGCCGCCGCCCGCTATCCGCTGCTGCCCGCCCGCTGGCTGGTGCGCGACCGCTTTGATACGGCGTCAAAGATCGGACGGGTCGCTGTGCCGGTCCTGATCCTGCACGGCGATCAGGACCGGACCACCAATATCAGCCACTCCCATCACTTGATCGCCCGGTCACAAAGCAATGTCAAATTGATCCAAATCAAGGATGCAGGCCATTTGGATATTCATGCCAAAGGCGGAACCCCTGTTCTGGAAGAATTTTTAAGGGGAATCTGGCAATTTCGTTCATAAGCCACTGGACCATTGCCTCGGGCCCTATCCTGAAAGATAATGCCCACTTAGATTTTCCAAAGCTGTCGGAGAGATCTCATGTTCTTTAAGTCGCTGATGGTCGGCATGACCGCCACCGTGATTGCCGCCGGTTCGGCCTTTGCCGCCGATTGCGGCCTGTCGGGTGACGCGCAGTCCGGTAAGACCGTGTCGAACCAGTGCAAGAGCTGTCATGTGTTCGAAGCCGACAAGCCGTCGCGCCCCACCGGCCCCAATCTGCACGACGTTTTCGGTTCGACCATCGGCAGCCGGGGTGACTTCCCCAAATATTCCGAAGCCATGACCGCCGCCAACGCCAAGGGCGCGACCTGGACCGAAGCCAACCTGTTCGACTATCTGGCCGACCCCAAGGCTTTCCTGACCAAGATCAATGGTTCGGAAATGAAGCATGCCATGTTCTTCAACCTGAAGGACGATGACAAGCGCAAGGACATGGTCGCCTTCCTGAAGGCGATCAAGGGCAAGGTGGAATGTAACTAACGCCCGCGCGTCCGTTTAAAAATCAGGAAACGCCGCCCCTTCGGGCGGCGTTTTCGTTTGTATCGCTTAGACGGCCTCGACCTCGAACACGGCGGTATCCAGGGTGAAGCTGCCATCATCGGCAAGGGCGAAGTGCGTCTTTACCTCGGCGGCCATCTTGCCTTGCAAGGATCGGATCGCCTGGGCATGGACCGGATCGGTGTTCATGCGCGTCACCCACGATGAAAACTCGATGGGCAGGCGGAAGCACTGAACACAGCGCAAGGCGAACCCCGCCGCCGCCAAAGCATCCTGCCATTCGGCGGCGCTGTAATTGCGCACATGGGACGGATCGCGCAGCATTTCGAAGGTTTGCAAAAAGCTATCCAACAGTGGCCGTCCCGGCGATACCACATCGACAAACAGCCCCAATGCACCGCGCTTGGCGACCCGGCGCGCCTGACGCAACCCGACCCGCAAGTCAGACCAGTGATGGGCGCTGAAGCGGCTGGCCACCAGACAGAAGCTGGCATCGGCAAAGGGCAGATCCTCGGCAGCGGCTTGGCGGGTCTCGATATTGGACAGACCGCGCCGCTGCGCTTCCGCCGCCACGGCCTGCAACATTTCGGCCGACAGGTCGCTGGCGGTCACCCCTTGGCTGGCGGCAGGCGACAGGGCAAAGGCGGCATGACCACCGCCGCATCCCATATCCAGAACGGTCTTGGGGTGAAACGCCGCCGCCCGTTCGGCCATCAGCCGTAAATCCTCGCCCTGGGCATGGACCGCGCTGGTCACATAGGCCCCGGCCCGCGCACCGAATTGCGCCGCCGTTAATTGCTGTTGAGTTTTGGGGGCCACATCCATTGTCGTCACCTCTGAATTGAACAAGAGAGAACATCATCTCTGGACAGCAGAATGGCCCTCGATTTATCCTGGTACAAGTGAGAGATTATCCTGGTATATAAACCGCCATGACTGATCCTGGACAAGACCGCCGCCGTGCCTTGGGTGACTTTTTACGGGCCAAGCGCGAGCATCTGACCCCTGCCCAGTGCGGCCTGCCCACCGGGCCGCGCCGTCGCACACCGGGCCTGCGCCGCGAGGAAGTGGCCGAGTTGTGCGGTATGAGCGCCACTTGGTATATCTGGATCGAGCAGGGGCGCGACGTTCAGGCTTCCCCCGCCGTTCTGGCCCGCCTAGCCGAAGCCTTGCGCATGTCCAATGCCGAACGGGCCTATCTGTTTCGCCTCGCGGGGCGCAGCGACCCCAATCCCCCCGATGGCGGCACCGACAGCGCCCCGCATCTGCCCGACGCCCTGCATTTGCTGCTGCGTCAGGCCGGAACCTTTCCCGCTTATGTGCTGGATCGTTATTGGAATGCCTGCGCCTGGAACAAGGCGGCGGAACATTTGTTTGCAGGCTGGCTGGACCAGGACGGCGAGCGTAACCTGCTGGCCTGGATTTTTACCCATCCCCAAGCCAGCACCATCATTCAGGACTGGAGCGAGCGCAGCCATCGCGTGGTGTCGGAATTCCGCGCCGATTGCGCCAGCCGCATGACCGATCCGGTGATCAAGGATCTGATCGACTGGCTGTCCCTGGAAAGTGCCGACTTTGTCGCCTGCTGGAACGACCAGACGGTTCTGTCCCGCGAAGGCGGCACCCGCCGTTTCGATCACCCCGAATTGGGACCGCAGAGCTATCAGCAACTGACCCTGACCCTGGCGTCTCACCCAGACATCAAGGTGGTGGTGCTGACCCAGGGGGACGAAGTTTCCACAGCGATCCCCCTATCCTAACGGTGAAAGCCGCCTGTCCACAGAAACTGTGGATAAGTCTGTGAAATCAGGGTGGGTAAGCGGTGTATTGCCAGGGCTGGCCTAGCCTCTCACCGCTCTGCCCGCATCTTGGGCAGGCGCAAAAATACTGTCATATTACTCTGACAATATTTTAGCTGTCTGAAATATGCATAGAAAACAATGCATTCCAGACTGTGTTGATAACCCACATACTGCGTTGCACAACTGTCACATCGACAGTCGCCTTTGATCTACGACTTCTGTCGCATTTCCGTCGTCTTAGCCGAAAGCGAAACCCCTTGGGATAGATCGGCGGACAAATCCCACCGTCTGGTTGCCCCCACCCCGAGGCTAGGCGTGGGGGCAGCCCCAGGCTGATCAGATTCTAGGCAGCATCCTCGATCGAGCGAATGGCATTCATCTTGGCAAAGGCGGCAAAGGCGCGGTCCAGATCCATCAACAAATCATCGACCGCTTCCAACCCCACATGCAGGCGCAGACACGGCCCCTGATAGGGCCAGGGGCTGATGCGGGCGGCATGGGCCGGATCAAACGGCATCACCAGGCTTTCGAACCCACCCCAGGAAAAGCCCAACCCAAACAGCCGCAGATGATCGACAAACCCACGGAAAGCCTCGCTTGAGCAGGGTTTGAAGACCACGCTGAACAAACTGGCGGCTCCCTTGAAGTCGCGCTGCCACAGATCGTGACCCGGTGCCCCCGGCAAAGCCGGATGCAAAACCGCTTCGATTTCGGGCCGTTCGGCCAACCATGCCGCCACGGCCAAACCGCTCTGATAGTGGCGTTCCATCCGCAAGGGAAAAGTCCGCAAGCCGCGCATAGCCAGATAGAGATCGTCGCCGCCCGCCGTCAAACCGATGGCGAAGGCATGATCGCGCACCCGGTCCCAATGGGCGCGATTGGCGGTGATCACCCCCATGGTGGCGTCGGAATGACCAACGATATATTTGGTCGCGGCATGCACGGTGACATCGACGCCATGGTCGAACGCCTTAAAAAACAGCGGCGTCCCCCAGGTATTGTCCATCACCACCACGGCGCCGTGACGGTGTGCGGCGGCGGCAATGGCGGGGACGTCCTGGACCTCGAACGTCATCGAACCGGGGGATTCCACATAGACCAACCGGGTCCGCTTAGTCAGCAAAGCCTTGATCCCCGCCCCGATCGACGGCGGATAAAAAGTCGCGCTCACGCCCCAGCGGGACAGCACCTTTTCGACAAAATGCCGGGTCGGACCATAGACGCTGTCGCTGACCAGAATATGATCGCCCTCGGACACAAAAGCTTCGATGGCCGCCACACAGGCCGACAGCCCCGACGCCGCCACCAAGGAACGATACCCGCCTTCCAATTCCGCCATGGCGCGGGCAAAGGCAAAGGATGCGGGCGTCCCTTTACGGCCATACCACAAGACCTCTTCCCCCGCTTCCAACTGCTTTTCCCGTGCCTCCATATCGGCCATGTCGCGAAACATCACGGTAGAGGCACGACAGACCTGGGGATTGACCATGCCGCCCTGGGCATGGGGATCAATCAGGCCATGCCCGACAAAGCTATCGGGTGACAGGTCGAACGGGGAATGAGCGTTGGGCGAGAAAGAACCAGTCATAGGGAAAAGCCCCGGATTTAAAGGATCGAACACCCGAAAATCCTAGCCCGCCCCCAGCGGAAAGAGGTTGCTTTGTTAGCGCCCGAACGCCCTTTCCCTAGATATTTTTTCTATAGATATATAAATTTACGGAAAATTATTTCACGAGATACCGATGGATCGCATTGACCGGAAAATCCTGACCTTGCTGCAAGACAATGCCGATCTGCCACTGACCGAGATCGCCGAGCGGGTCGGCCTGTCCCAGACCCCTTGCTGGCGGCGTATTCAAAAGCTGGAAGCCGAAGGCTATATCCAAAAGCGCGTCGCCCTTTTAAACCCCGACAAGCTGAATGTCGGGGTGACGGCCTTTGTGCTGATCAAAACCAACCAACACAATCAGGCCTGGTTCGAACGCTTCAAGGCGGAAGTCCTGAAAATACCGGAAGTGATGGAGTTCTATCGCCTGAGCGGTCAGGTGGATTACCTGCTGCGGGTTGCCGTATCGGATATCGCCGATTTCGACCGGGTTTATCAGGACCTGATCCGCAATACCGAGCTTTATGACATCAGTTCCAGCTTCGCCATGGAAACCATCAAGTTCAGCACCGCCCTGCCGTTGGACCGCCTGCCCTTGAGCGGCGAATAACCTGCCCCCCATAAACGGGGGTTGGAAGCATGGACGAGAGAGGTTATACCAAACGTCACAGGCGAAAATCCGGCGTGCCCGCCAGCGGGCGACGCCCCGTTTATGTCATCTGCAAGGAAGAAAATCCGTGACATCGCCTGTGGTCGCCATCACCGAAGCTGACACCCGCCGCGCCGTTCCCGCCCTGCGGGTTTTATGGCCGCGTTACAGCGAAGACGAGATGGTCGCCGTCATCGACCACACCCTGCGCCCCAATGGCTATCATCTGGTGGGTTTTCTGCCCGACGATGGATCGCCCTCGCCGTGTGTGCTGGGATACCGATTTCAGCATTCCCTATGGCTGGGCAAATCGCTTTATGTGGTAGATATCGCCACCCTGCCCGACCAACGCGGCCAGGGCTATGGCGCCCGCATCATGGATTGGGCCGAAG
>JASLCK010000164.1 GCA_030151865.1 Rhodospirillaceae bacterium
CGGCCCCTTGGCCTTCAGGGTTTCTTTCCACTTGGTCGCCATGACGTTGAAGGCTTCGTCCCACGACACCGGGGTGAAGTCGCCGTCTTTGGCATAGACGCCGTTCTTCTTGCGCAGAAGCGGCTGGGTCAGGCGGTCCTGGCCGTACATGATCTTGGACAGGAAATAGCCCTTGATGCAGTTCAGGCCGCGATTGACCGGCGCGTCCGGGTCGCCCTGAGTGGCGACGACGCGACCGTCCTTGACGCCCACCAGGACGCCGCAGCCGGTGCCGCAGAAACGGCAGACGCCCTTATCCCAGCGGATGTCGCCTTGCTGAGCGGCCTGCGCCGCGCTGACCGGAACCGACAGCCCCGCCGCGGCGGCGGTGGCGACGACGGCATTGGCCTTGATGAAGTCTCGCCTGGTGAGGGTCATCCTACGAACTCCTTTTCGAGATCCCCTGCTTCGCAGTGGTGATAGGCAAGGGACGCCGAAAGCACCCCTTCGATGGTGGGAAAACGGGTCAGGATCTGACCGGCCCATTCGTCCTCGGTGTCTTCCACCAGGACGATCATGCGGCCGTCGGGTTCGCGCTGAACCACTTCGACCCCTTGCATTTCAGACAGGGCCGCCGCGACGCGGTCGGCCTTTTCGGCGCGGGCATGCACCAAAATCCCGCAGATATTGGTGCCTTCGGCGCGGTAAAAATCGTTTTCCTGTTGAACGAATTTGCCGATGCGCATGGGTTTTGGCTCCTGCCCTTGGGCGTTTCGATCAAATGGCTGTGACGGGTTCAGACATGGCGATGGCCCCCACCGGACAGGGCGCGACACAAGCCCCGCAGCCGGTACAACCATCCAACGACACTTCCGGCCGAGCGACCCGTCCCACCTGGGGACGAAAGCGGATGGCGCCCGCTTCGCAGAAATCGCCGCAGATCCGGCAGGTCACGCCCTGGTCCGACAGACACCCCTGCCCCACCATGGCTTTGACCGGCCAGGGGGCGGCGTCTTGCGGGCCAAAGGCTTTGCGCTCGCAAGCCTGGACACAGCGGGCGCAGAACGTGCAGGCGGCCTTGGTGAAATCCATCACCGGGAAGCCCTGGTCGTCGCGGCCGATCACCTTTTCCGGGCAAGCCCACTGACAGGCGCCGCACTGGTCGCACGCGGCCAGAAAGGCGTCTTCAGCCAGGCTCCAGGGCGGACGCACGCCAACAGGGGCAACCGCCTGTTTGCCTTGCAAGAATGACCGCCTGGATAGCGCCGACATGACTTTTGCTCCGTCCCCGCGCCGCAGTTTCATGCGACGGGGTTAAACCATTTGCCATAAGTGGACTTATTACCCCTGACGCAGTGTGGGAAACCTTGACTGTGGTCAAATCGGACACAGCCCTGCCGCCGCTTTGCAAGCAGACCGCCCCGTTTTATGCTGAAAGAAAAAACCGAACCGGAAACCGTTCAGGGAGAAAGCCGTTTCATGGCCGACACGCCAGCCGTCCGCCGGGCGATGACCCTTGCCACCGATCCCGACCGGATCGCCGCCGATCTGTGGGCCGGGCTGATCCAGCCGGACCTGCGGCTGGTGGTGGTCTTCACCTCGGCCCCGTGCGACATGGATGTCTTGGCCCAGGCGCTGCAAAGCCGCTTTGGCGATGTGCCGGTGGTGGGCTGCACCTCGGCGGGGGAAATCGGGGATAGCGGCTATCTGGATGGCGGCACCGTCGGCGTCAGCCTGGGGGCCGACGATTTCGCCGCCGCCCCGGTTCTGATCCGCAGATTGCATGATTTCACCGTCGCCGCCGGGCATGAAGTGGTGCGGGCGGCCCAGCAGAGTCTGTGGAACCAGTTTCCCCAGTGCGAACGTGGGCAGATGTTCGCCTTTACCCTGATCGACGGCCTGTCGGGGTGCGAGGAAGCGGTGGTCAGCGCGCTGCATGCCGCCATGGGGGAAATCCCCTTATGCGGCGGATCGGCGGGGGACTGCATGCGCTTTTCCTCCACCCAGATTTTTTATCAGGGCCAGGCGCTGACCGATTGCGCGCTGTTCATCCTGGTGGGCACGGCCCTGCCCTTTCGCGCCTTCAAGACCGAGCATTTCATCGCGGGCGAGGAAAAGGCCGTCATCACCGAATCCGACCCCATGGGCCGCATCGTCACCGAGATCAACGCCGAGCCCGCCGCCTTGGAATATGCCCGCGTGGTCGGGCTGGAAATCGACGAAAGCGCCTTGACCCCGATGATCTTCGCCAACCACCCCATGGTGGTGCGGGTCGGCGGCACCAACTTTGTCCGCTCGATCCAAAAAGTTAATGACGACGGCAGCCTGACTTTTTTCTGCGCCATCGACCGGGGCATCGTGCTGCGCGCCGCCCATGGCGTCGATTTGGTGGAAAATCTGGCCGAACTGTTTGCCGATCTGCGCGCCGATCTGGGGCCGCCCATCCTGACCCTGGGCTTCGACTGCATTTTGCGCGGCCTGGAAATGGATGAAAAAGGCATCCGCAGCGACGTCGGGCGGCTGATGGCCGACAACCGTGTCACCGGCTTTGCCACCTATGGCGAGCAATACCGCGCCATGCACGTCAACCAGACCTTTACCGGCATCGCCATCGGCCACAAACGGGCCCGGTCATGAGCGAAGATCCCCGCATCGCCGCCCTGGAACGGGAAAACGCCAAGCTGCGCAAGATCAACCGCGTTCTGATGGAACGGATCGAACGCGACATGGATTTGCAGGGCAACGCCTTTTCCCTGTTTCAGACCGCCATCGTCTTGGAAGGCAAGGTGCGCGAACGCACCACCGCGTTGGAAACCGCCCTGCACGATCTGGGACAGGCCAACTTCGCCGCCGAAACCGCCCGTCTGTTCCTGCATGAAGCGATCGAGAGCATCAATGAAGGCTTTCTGCTGTGCGACGCCGACGATCGGGTGGTGTTGGGCAACAGCCGCTATCAATCGCTCTGGGACACCAAGCGGGTGCCCTTGTGCGAAGGCCAGACCTTTGCCGACCTGACCCGCCGCGCCGCCCTGTCGGGTCAGGTGGAAGATTCCGCCGCCGATCCGGAAGGTTGGATCGCCCGCCGTCTGGCCAGCCACCGCGCACCGGGTGAACCTTTTGTGCTGCGCATGACCGGCGGGCGCTGGCTTCAGGTCAGCGAGCGGCGCACCAAGGACGGCGGCATCGTCGGGCTTTATACCGACATCACCGAAATCAAACTGACCGAGGAGCGCCGCCGCGAACGCGAACTGGCGGAAAAGTCGGTGCTTTTGCAATCCTCTCTCGACAGTCTGGCGCAAGGGGTTTCGGTGTTCGACCGCGAACGCCGTCTGGTGGTGTGGAACCAACGTTTCATCGATCTGTTGGGCGGACCGCCCCCGGCTTTGCAGGTGGGCACGCCACTGTCGGCCTTTCGCCCGTTTGCCGCCATGGCCGCGCAGGAAGGCCCCAACGTCAAGCTGAGCCTGGAACGCGAAACCCCCGCTGGCCGGGTGGTGGAAATCATGCGCAACCCCATGCCCGACGGCGGCTTTGTCACCACCTATACCGACATCACCCAACGCAAACGGTCCGAGGAAGCGCTGAAGGACAGCGAACGGCGCATCCGTCTGGTCACCGACGCCATGCCCGCCCTGATCGCTTATGTGGACGCTGATCGCATTTATCGTTTCACCAACAAGGGCTATGAAAACTGGTTCGGCCGACCGCGCGACACCATCGACGGGCACCCCATGCGCGACGTGCTGGGACCGGCCCTCTACGACATGCGCGCCGATTACGTCGATCTGGTGCTGCAAGGCCAGGAATGTCATTTCGAAATGACCATGCCGGTGGGGCCGACCGGGGTGCATTACGCCATGGCGACCTATGTTCCGCATTTCGGCCCCGATGGGCAGGTGCTGGGCTTTTTCGCCCTGATCCAGGACATCACCGAACGCCGTCAGGCCGCCGAAGAACTGCGCGAAGCCAAGGCCAGCCTGGAACGCCGGGTCGAGGAACGGACCCGCCAGCTTCAGACCGCCACCATCGAGGCCCAGCAGGCCAACCAGTCCAAGACCCGCTTTCTGGCCGCCGCCGGGCATGATCTGTTGCAGCCGCTGAACGCCGCCCGGCTCTATGCCTCGGCCCTGACCGAGCGCCGCCTGTCGGCGCAAAACCGCGCCATGGCCCGCCAGACCCTGATCTCGCTGGATGCGGTGGACGGGTTGTTGGGGGCCTTGCTGGATATTTCCAAACTGGATGCCGGGGTGCAGACGGTGGACCGCACCACCTTCCGCCTGGGTGATCTGTGCGACCAGTTGAGCCGCGAATACGGCCTGCTGGCAACCAAGCGCCAGATCACCTTGAAACGGATCGGCCCAAGCGCCACAGTCGAAAGCGACCCCCGGCTGTTGGGGCGCATCTTGCGCAATTACCTGTCCAACGCCTTGCGCTACACCCCATCGGGCGGGCGGGTGTTGCTGGGAACCAGACGGAGAAACGACCGTATTCTGGTTGGGGTTTGGGACAGCGGCCCCGGTATCCCGCCCGACAAGCAGGAAGAGATTTTCGAGGAATTCCGCCGCCTGGATTCCAACGCCGACAGCGGCGACCAAGGCATGGGGCTGGGATTGGCGATCGTGCGGCGCATCGCCCGCATGCTGGATCATCCGCTGGTGCTGCGGTCGGTTCCCGGCCAGGGCTCGCTGTTCGGGGTAGAACTGCCGATCAGCCGGGAAAACACACCGCAAAGCCTGCTGCCGCCACCGCGCCGGGTGGAACAAGCCGCCGCCGGACCGCTGAAGAACGCCCGCATTCTGGTCATCGACAATGAACCGCGCATCCTCGACGCCATGTGCACCCTGCTGGAAGGCTGGGGCTGCGCCCCCATCGCCGCCAAGGATTTGCGACAGGCCAAAGACCGGCTGGGCGATGCCCCGCCTGATCTGATCATTGCCGATTACCATTTGAACGACGGGGCAGTCGGGTTGGACGTGATCATGGCTCTGCGCCATCAATACGGCCCGACGATCCCGGCCATCATCGCCACCGCCGACTTCAGCGACGAAGTGCGCCAACAAAGCCGCGCCCAGGGTTGCCACCTGCTGAACAAACCGCTGCGCCACGGCAAACTGCGCAGCCTGTTGGCCCATCTGCTGGGAGCAAGACCCCCGAAAACAGACGAAGGGCACCGGGGGCCTTAAGCCCACCGATGCCCTCTCATCAGGCCACTCTGGCCTGTTTAGTTCAGACCCAGGGTGCCGCGCAGCTTCGACAGGTCTTCCGCCAAGGCGGTGATCGGGCCATGCAGGGCGTTGCGGTCGGCTTCGCTCAGCTTGTCATAGGTTTCATAGCCGCCGCCCTTGACGGCATATTTGGCCAGCACCTTGTTGACGGTGGCAAAGTTGCCGTCGATCTTGTCCAGCAAGGGCTTGTCGGCCTTGACCAGCAGCGGGCGCAGCAGATCGACGATCTTGGCGCTGCCTTCGATATTGCCCTTAAAGTCCCACAGATCGGTATGGCTGTAGCGGTCTTCCTCGCCGGAAATCTTGGTCGCCGCCACTTCTTCGATCAGGGCCGCCGCGCCACCGACCATCTTTTCCGGCGGAACCGTCAGGGTCTTCAGGCGGGTTTGTAGTTCGGTCACATCCGCCAGCAGCTTGTCGGCGAATTCGCCCTGCCCCTTGGTGGTGTTCTGGGCAAACAGCGCATATTCCAGACGGTGAAAGCCGGTAAAGGTCGGATCGGCTTCCTTTTGTTCATGGTCGTCGGCGCGCGAATCGATCGAGCCGTCCAGATCGCTGAACAGTTCGGCCACCGGCTCGATCCGTTCGTAATGCAGACGGGTCGGGGCATAAAGCGCCTTGGCCTTGGCCAGATCGCCCGCCTTGACGGCGGCGGTAAAGGCCTTGGTCTGGGTCAGCAGGGCTTTGACCTCGGACGACACGTAAAGCTTATAATCGGTCACCGGGGCCACCAGATCCAAAGCCGGGGCGGTTTGGGCGGTCTGGGGGGCCTTGACGTCGTCGGCCCAGGTCGGGGCCGAGCAAACCAGGCCCGCCAACAGCAGGGCCGAAGCCAGAGTCTTGTTCATCGATAATCTTCCCTTGCTTGAAAATTGAGGGTCAGAGGGAGTCCAAAAGGCTTTGCCCCAGATAGGCGGATTGATCGGCGACGCCAGGCAGAACGAAGAAGTACCCGCCGCCGAACGGCTTGATGTATTCCTCGAGCGGTTCACCGTTCAGCTTGTCTTGCAGGTACAAGAACCCGGCATCCAGATCGTGCTGGAAGCAGATGAAGTTGAGCCCCATATCGAGCTGGCCCGATTTGGTCACGCCGCGCGAATAGTTGAAGGCGCGGCGCAAGATCAGATGCTTGCGCGATTCCTCGTCGCGGGCATTGGCCAGCCGCATATGCGACGACAACGGCACCAGCTTGCCTTCGGGATCGGCGCGGTAATCGGGCTCGTCATGCTCGGCGGTTTGACCGATGGGGGCACCCGACGGACGCAGGCGGCCGAAGATGGTTTCCTGTTCCTGCAACGGTGTGCGGTCCCAACGTTCCAGGTAATGGCGCACCAAACGCACCACTTGATAGCTGCCGCCCGCCGTCCAGGCCGGTTCGCCATTACCCGGCTGAACCCACACCACCTGTTCCATCAAAGCGGCGTCATTGGTATCGGGGTTGCCGGTGCCGTCCTTGAAGCCCAGCAGATTGCGCGGCGTCTGCGCCGGTTGACCGGGCTGGCGGGCGGGCAGAAAACCATCGATCTTCCAGCGCAGCACCAGCAGGTCCGGGGTGTTCTTGATGATGTCGCGCAAGGCGTGGATGCAAGACGGCAAGCTATCGGCGCAGAACTGCAACAACAGATCGCCATGACACATCGACGCTTCCAAGGCATCATTGGGGAAACCCTGCATCGGCTTCAGATGGGCGGGCTTCAGAGCTTGCAGACCAAAGCGGGACTCAAAGGCCGACGCCCCCAGCGCCACCGTGATCGTCAGATTTTCC
>JASLCK010000195.1 GCA_030151865.1 Rhodospirillaceae bacterium
CGCTGTTTCCAGGCGTCGGAAATCGGGCTTTCCTGAGTCAGCAGCGGGCGGGTGCCGAACTGGAAGGCAATCGGCCCCAATTCGGAATTATCCAGCCAGTCTTCCCAATCCTTCAAAGCCCAAACGCCGCCCGCCATGAAGATCGGGGTGGTTTCGGGCACGCCACAATCGCGCATGATGGCGCGCAGTTCGCGCACACGCGGCATGGGATCTTGCGGCTTTTGCGGATCTTCGGAATTGGACAGGCCGTTATGACCGCCCGCCAGCCACGGATCTTCATAGACCACGCCGCCCAGCAGTTCCGGATGCTTATGGTAAGACCGCTTCCACAAAGCGCGGAAGGCGCGGGCCGAGGAAACGATGGGATAATAATAGACGTTGTAGGACGCGGCGATTTCCGCCACCCGGTACGGCATCCCGGCGCCACAGGTAACGCCGTGCACCAGTCCCTTGGCCCCTTGTAGAACGCCTTCCAGGATGGCTTCGGCGCCGCCCATCTCCCACAACACGTTCATATGCATACGACCATTGCCGCCCGCCATGTCATTGGCGATGCGAGCCTGGGCGATACCGCCTTGGATGGCATAGGCGATCAGTTCTTCGTGACGTTCACGCCGGGTCTTGCCCTGATAGACGACTTCCACCAGCTTGCCGGTTTCGTCATAGAAATCGGCATTGACCCCCGAGAAGGTGCCGACACCACCGGCCGCCGCCCAGGCGCCAGCGCTCTGACCGGTCGAAACGGCAATCCCTTTGCCGCCTTCCACCAGAGGCAACACTTCACGGCCGGAAATAACCAGAGGCTTAATGGGCTTCACGTCAACGTCACTCCACAGAACCGGCTTTGCACTCGCCTTGAAAATTCAACGCGGCACTTTAGCGCGCTAAAATCATAATGAAAAGAATCACAAGAGACGAAGCGGCCCGGCCACGGAACAAACCCCTACTTTTTTCAGAGGCTTTTGACCTAAAACAGGTCATTGTCCGTTAACAGGCGTTCCGGCCGGTCCGTGAACACCGCGGTACAGCCCCACCCCCACAGCCGTTCGGCCTGAGAGGAACTGTTGACCGTATAAGCCAAAACCTTGGCGCCACTGTCCCGGATTTCCCGGATTCGCGACGGATTGAGCTTCTTTTGGTCGGCATGCAGGCTGACGCACCGCAAGGCGCGGATGATTTGCTTCCAGTCTTCCGGCACAGCCTCCACCAGAAAACCGCGTGGCCAGTCCGATGCAGCTTCCTGTGCCGCCTCCAGGGCGGAACGGGCAAAGCTGGACACCAACGGCGGATCACGCCGCCAGACTTGCCGAGCCACGGCCAACGCGGCGCGGGCGGTTTCCGCCCCCCGATCCTCGTCGGCCTTGATCTCGATATTGACGCCCAGGCGTAGGCCCTGGATGCATTCCAGGGCCTCGGCCAGAGTAGGGATGCGCTCGCCTTGGAATTCGGGAGCAAACCAGCTTCCGGCATCCAGGGCCTTCAGGTCGTCCAGGGTGGTGTCCACCACCAACCCCTGGCCGTCCGTCGTGCGGTCAAGCTGATCGTCGTGAATGACCACGGGAACACCGTCCCTGGTCAATTGCACGTCCAACTCAACCCAGAGCGCGCCCAATTGCGCGGCGCGCAGAAAGCTTGCCCGGGTGTTTTCCGGCGCACTCGCGGCAGCGCCGCGATGCCCGATCACCCGGGGAAGATCAAGTCTGCTCACGCTTGCGCTTTCTCGTCCTTCTTGCTCAGGTCTTCGCCGGTGGCCTGATCAACCTGCTTCATCGACAGCTTGACCTTGCCGCGATCATCGAAGCCGATGACCTTGACCTTGACCTGATCACCCATCTTGACGACATCGGTGACCTTCTCGACCCGGCGCGGAGCCAGTTCGGAGACGTGCACCAGACCATCGCGCGAGCCGAGGAAGTTCACGAACGCGCCGAAATCGACGGTCTTGACCACCTTGCCGTTGTAGACCACGCCCAGTTCGGGTTCGGCGACGATGCCCTTGATCCAGTCGATAGCCTTCTGGCCCGCTTCCGAATCCACCGAGGCGACCTTGATGGTGCCGTCGTCTTCGATGTCGATCTTGGCGCCGGTCACTTCGCAGATTTCGCGGATGACCTTGCCGCCGGTACCGATGACTTCGCGGATCTTTTCCTTCGGGATGTTGAAGGTGGTGATACGCGGAGCATTGCCCGACACCGAGTCACGGGCGCTGTCGATGGCCTTGGCCATTTCACCCAGGATGTGCATGCGACCCTGCTTGGCCTGCGCCAGAGCGATCTCCATGATTTCCTTGGTGATCGAGGTGATCTTGATGTCCATCTGCAAGGCGGTCACGCCTTCCGAGGTACCAGCCACCTTGAAGTCCATATCGCCCAGGTGATCTTCGTCACCCAGGATGTCCGACAGAACGGCGAAGCCGTCGTCTTCCTTGATCAGACCCATGGCGATACCGGCCACCGGACGGGGCAGCGGCACACCGGCATCCATCAGGGCCAGGGACGAGCCGCAAACGGTCGCCATCGAGGACGAACCGTTGGATTCGGTGATTTCCGAAACCACGCGCAGGGTGTAGGGGAAAGCTTCCTTGGTCGGCAGCACCGGATGGACCGCGCGCCACGCCAGCTTGCCATGACCGATTTCACGACGGCCAGGCGACCCCATGCGGCCAGCTTCACCCACCGAATAGGGGGGGAAGTTGTAGTGCAGCATGAAGTTTTCGCGGTATTCACCTTCCAGGGCGTCGATGATCTGCTCATCCTGGCCGGTGCCCAGGGTGGAGACCACCAGGGCCTGGGTTTCGCCACGGGTGAACAGAGCCGAACCGTGGGCGCGCGGCAGAACGCCGACTTCCACTTCGATCGGGCGAACGGTCTTGGTGTCGCGGCCGTCGATGCGCAGGCCGGTCTTCAGGATGTTGCCGCGAACGACGTCGGATTCCAGGGTCTTCAGCACTTCGCCGGCGACGGCGGCTTCGGCGGCATTGTCGCCCAGGCTGGCAATAGCCTTGGCCTTGACTTCGCCGACCTTGGCATAGCGGTCCTGCTTGACGACGATCTTATAAGCTTCGCCCAGTTCGGCAACGATGCCGTCCTTGACGAACTTTTCACGGACAGCGGCCACTTCCGGAGCGGGAGCGGCAACGGCCCAGGGTTCCTTGGCGCATTGTTCGGCCAGTTCGATGATCGCCTGGATCACCGGCTGGAACTGGGTGTGGCCGAAGGTCACGGCGCCCAGCATGATTTCTTCCGACAGCTCCTTGGCTTCGGATTCGACCATCAGCACGCCTTCCGAAGTACCGGCAACCACCAGGTCCAGGTTGGACTTGCCGATCTGGTCCGAGGTCGGGTTCAGCACATACTGACCGTCGATGTAAGCGACGCGGGCCGCGGCCACCGGGCCCATGAAGGGCACGCCGGAAATAGTCAGGGCGGCGGAAACGCCAACCATCGAAACGATGTCGGGATCATTTTCCAGATCGTGCGACAAGACGGTGACGATGACCTGGGTTTCATTGCGGAAACCGTCGGCGAACAACGGGCGGATCGGACGGTCGATCAGGCGGGAAACCAAGGTTTCCTTTTCGCTCGGGCGACCTTCGCGCTTGAAGAAGCCGCCGGGGATCTTGCCCGCGGCGAAGGCTTTTTCCTGGTAGTTCACGGTCAGGGGGAAGAAGTCGATACCAGGCTTGGGAGCCTTGGCGGCGACGACGGTGCACAGAACCTTGGTTTCGCCATAGGTGGCGAGGACGGCGCCGTCAGCCTGACGGGCGATCTTGCCGGTTTCCAGAACCAGCTTGCGACCACCCCAGGTCAGCTCTTTGCGATAGGTCTTAAACATGGACATACGAAAATTTCCTTATCCCAATGGGTCGCGTGGCCGGATTGCCACGTCCCTGGCGTGCTCCGGATCTCTGCGGATAAGAAACCGTTTTCTTCCGCAAAGGATATCGCTTGGTTTTGCGGCATGTTGCAGCCGCTCCATCTTTTCTTCAGCGCACCCCGGAGCATGGCGCGTCGCCGGTCTTTCGACGAAAAGAAAAGGTAGGCAGGTAATCTTATAGCGACCCCATGAAGCAGGGTCCACATATGCAGTTTCCCGCGCGAGGGATATCCTCGCGCGGGTCCGCAACTTTGCGCAGGCTGGCCCCTATGACACAGGAGCCGCAAGCAGCCATATGTTCGCGTTACTTACGCAGGCCCAGACGGGCGATCAGCGCTTCGTAACGGGACACGTTCTTGCCCTTGAGGTAATCCAGCAGGCGGCGACGCTGACCAACCATGATCAGCAGACCACGACGCGAGTGGAAATCCTTCTTGTGGTCCTTGAAGTGCTCGGTCAGGTTGCGGATACGTTCCGACAAAATGGCGACCTGGACTTCGGGCGAACCAGTATCATTGGCGCAGGTGGCAAATTCCTTGATCAGCTCTTGCTTGCGCACGGCAGTGATCGACATCGAAAACTCCTATAAGTTTAAAGGTTCAAAACGCGCACCGGACGGACTTCTCCGTCTTCGATGCGGGCCAGCGCCACAAGCCGCCCATCCGACATGGCACGCAGGGTTTCCCCAGGAGCAATCTCAGGTAAGGAGGCGCGAGCCGCCAGTCGGAGAACCGACAGGCACTGCCCGCTCTGCAAACGGCGGGCCTCGTCTTCCGTCAGGGCCAGGGCCGGGATGTCGTCCAGCGCGGTCTCGACAGGAAGCACATAAGTTGCAGACGCGGGACTATGCCCAAAATCCGCAAGCATATCCAGGGAAATCGCGTTTCCCTCATTGAACGGGCCGCAGCTGGTGCGGCGCAGCATCGACACGTAGCCGACGGTTCCTAAAGCCTGGGCCAGATCGCGGGCCAGCGAGCGGATATAAGCGCCCTTACCGGTGCCCACTTCGAATTCGGCCCATTCCTCGGTCATATCTATCAGGGCGAGACGATCAATACGCACTGTACGAGCTTTCAACTCGACGCTCTGATCATTGCGAGCCAGGTCATAGGCGCGTCGGCCATCGATCTTGACCGCCGAATAGATCGGCGGAACCTGCTGGATTTCACCGAGAAAATCGGGAATGGCGGCTTCGATGGCGGCGCGCGTCGGACGCACATCGCTGGTTTCGATCACTTCGCCTTCGGCGTCGTCGGTGCTGCGGGCCTCGCCCCAGGTGACACGCCAACGATAGGTTTTAGCGCCATCCATCACGTAAGCGACGGTCTTGGTACCTTCGCCCAGGGCGATCGGCAGAATGCCGGTGGCCAGCGGGTCCAGCGTACCGCCATGACCAACCTTGGCCGCGCCGGTCAGACGACGCACCTGCGTTACCACCGAAGTGGAGGTCATGCCCAGCGGCTTGTCGATCGCCAGCCAGCCGTTGATGGGTTTTCCGGTCCGCTTACGCGCCATCGTCCCGGCCCTCGTCCTCCTCGGCGTCGTGATCGTCGAGATGGAAACCTTCCACATCACGGCGCACTTCCGGACTGTTCAGAAGCGCTTCGATACGGCTGGCGTTGTCAAAGGTATCGTCAGCGGCAAAGGTAAAGTCCGGCACCACGCGCAACTGCACCGACTTGGCGACTTCGTGACGCAGGAAAGGACGCACTCGCTTCAGCCCGGTCAACAGGTTGCCCGCATCGCCGCCGCCCAACGGTACGACAAACACAGTGGCGTTGCGCAGGTCGGGGCTGACCGACACTTCGGTAACGGTGACCGCGCGGCCCGCCACATCCGGATCGCGGATATCACCGCGTTCCAGAATGCTGGCGATCACATGGCGCAACTCTTCGCCCACGCGCAGCTGGCGCTGGCTGGGGGGTTTAGTGCCTCGGCTCATGGCAGGTCTCCTCGGCTTTGAGGGACAAAGCCGCCCCACCCCTTACAGGGTGGCGGCGACTTCCTCGATCTCATAGCATTCGATGACATCGCCCGACTGGATGTCGTTGTAATTCTCGAACGACATACCGCATTCGTAGCCCTCACGCACTTCGCGGACATCGTCCTTGAAGCGCTTGAGCTGGCCCAGAGCGCCTTCGTGGATAACCACGTTGTCGCGCAACAGGCGAACCTTGGCGCCACGCTTGACCACGCCTTCCACCACGAAGCAACCGGCAACCTTGCCGACCTTGGTGATGTTGAAGACTTCGCGGATCTCGGCATTGCCCAGGAAGCGTTCGCGCAAGGTGGGGGCCAACATGCCTTCCAGCGCGTGACGCAGATCATCGGCCACGTCATAGATGATCGAATAATAACGGATGTCCACGTTGTCCCGGCGGGCCATATCGCGGGCCTGCGGATTGGCGCGGACGTTGAAACCGATCACCAGGGCTTCGGAAGCCTTGGCCAGGGTGATGTCGGATTCGTTGATGCCGCCCACGGCCGAGTGCAGAACGCGGACCTTGACCTCGTCGGTACCCATCTTTTCCAAGGTGGCGACGATGGCTTCGACCGACCCCTGCACGTCGCCCTTGATGACGACCGGCAGTTCCTTGGCTTCACCGGCAGCAATACGCGAGAACATCTGTTCCAGCGTACCACGGGCACCGGCAGCGGCCTTGGCGTCACGATCCTTGCGCTGACGATAGCTGGCGACTTCACGGGCGCGGGCTTCGTCATCGACGGTGATGAAGTCATCACCCGCCGCCGGAGTACCGGTCAGACCCAGCACTTCCACCGGAGAGGACGGACCGGCTTCATCGACCTTGTTGCCGTGATCATCGACCAGGGCGCGGACACGGCCCCATTCGGACCCGGCGACGAACACGTCACCAACCCGCAAGGTGCCCTTCTGAACCAGAACGGTCGCCACCGAACCCCGGCCGCGTTCGACCTTGGCTTCGATGACCACACCCTGGGCGCTGCGCTCGGGATTGGCCTTCAGATCCAGGATTTCGGCCTGCAACAGGATGGCTTCTTCCAGCGCTTCCAGGTTCATGCGCTTCTTGGCCGACACTTCGACCGCCAGCACATCGCCGCCCAGTTCTTCGGTCACCAGTTCATGCTGCAACAGCTCCTGGCGGACCCGTTCGGGATTGGCGTCGGGCTTGTCGATCTTGTTGATGGCAACAATGATCGGCACCTTGGCGGCCTTGGCGTGACGGATGGCTTCCACGGTCTGCGGCATGATGCCGTCATCGGCGGCAACCACCAGCACGACGATGTCCGTCACCTTGGCGCCACGGGCGCGCATGGCGGTGAAGGCTTCATGGCCGGGGGTGTCGATGAAGGTGATGCGCTGACCACCGTGCAACTTCACCTGATAGGCGCCGATATGCTGGGTGATGCCACCCGCTTCGCCCGACACCACGTCGGTCGAACGCAGGGCGTCCAGCAGCGAGGTCTTGCCGTGGTCGACGTGACCCATGATGGCCACGACCGGAGCGCTGAGGTCGCCGGTGTCGGCCTCGTCGTCCTCGGGGATGAAGCCTTCTTCAATGTCGGATTCCGACACGCGCTTGACGGCCATGCCGTATTCCTCGGCCACCAGTTCGGCGGTGTCGGAATCGATCACGTCGTTGATCTTCATCATCAGGCCCTGACGCATCAGGAA
>JASLCK010000216.1 GCA_030151865.1 Rhodospirillaceae bacterium
GGTCCGTCGGGCTGCGGCAAATCAACGTTCCTGCGCACCTTGAACCGCATGAACGACAGCATCGAAAATTGTCGCGTCACCGGCACCATCACCCTGGACGGCCAGAACATTTATTCCGAGGTTGACCCGGTGCAACTGCGTGCGCGCATCGGCATGGTGTTCCAAAAGCCCAATCCGTTCCCCAAATCGATCTATGACAACGTGGCCTTTGGTCCGCGCATCCATGGTCTGATCGATCATAAGGACGAACTGGACGCCCTGGTGGAATCCAGCCTGAAGCGCGCCGGTCTGTGGAACGAGGTCAAGGATCGCCTGGACGCCATCGGCACCGGCCTGTCGGGCGGGCAGCAGCAGCGTCTGTGCATCGCACGCGCCATTGCCGTACAGCCCGAAGTCATCTTGATGGACGAACCCTGTTCGGCGCTCGACCCCATCGCCACCGCCGTGGTGGAAGAACTGATGGAAGAGCTGAAGAGCAACTATACCCTGGTGATCGTCACCCATTCCATGCAGCAGGCCGCCCGCATTTCCCAGCGCACGGCCTTTTTCCATCTTGGCGATTTGGTGGAATTCAACACCACCGAACAGATTTTCACCAATCCCCAGGAAAAACTGACCCAAGGCTACATCACCGGCCGCTTCGGCTGATCAGGATACCGCCATGCTGGACCCACATATCGTTAAATCCTATGACGAGCAGCTTTTGAAGCTGCACAACATCGTCAATGAAATGGGCGAACTGGCACTGCGCCAATTCGACGCCTCGCTCAAGGCCCTGGTGGACCGCGACCCGGCCCAGGCCGCCCAGGCGATCGATACGGAATCCCGCATCGACACTCTGGAGCATGCCGCCAACGAACAGGTTGTCCGCCTCCTGGCCCTGCGGGCTCCGGTGGCCGACGATCTGCGGGTGGTGGTGACCGGCCTGAAGATCGCCAGCACCTTGGAAAGCATCGCCGATTACGCCGCCAGCATCGCTGAACGCGCTTTGCAGCTGGCTGAACTCTCCAAGGTGCCATCGACCCGATCACTGAACCGCATGGCTGGTCTGGTGCATGAGTTGCTGGGCGAGGTGATGGAAGCCTATCGCAGCAACGATTTCCACAAAGCGTTGGAGGTCTGGCACCGCGACAAGGAAGTGGATGCCCAATATTCCAGCCTGTTCCGTGAATTGCTGACCTATATGATGGAAGACACCCGCAATGTCGCGTCGTGCAGCCATCTGATGTTCGTCGCCAAGCATGTGGAACGAATCGGCGATCTGACCACCAATATCGGCGAAATGGTCTATTTCCTCAGCACCGGGGAAACTCTGACCGGCGAACGCCCCAAGGGTGACACCAGCAGCTTTGATGCGGGCGACGGCCCGGTGGCCTAACCCCGGAGATCAACGCCGCATCCACCAAGAAAAACGCCCCCGCCGGGATACCCGGGCGGGGGCGTTTCCATTCCAGCGCCGATCACAAGGGGTCGGCGGGATAGAAGAACTTACTTCTTCTTTTTCTTTTCAGCGCGTTCGATCGCCTGGACGATGGTCTTGCAGGCTTCGTCGGCATCGCGCCAACCGGTGACCTTCACCCACTTGCCTTCTTCCAGATCCTTGTAGTGAGCAAAGAAATGCTCGATCTGCTGGATCAGGGTCGCGGGCAGGTCCTTATAGGACTGCACGTCGTCATAAAAGGGGTGCAGCTTGGGATGGGGCACGGCCAGGATCTTTTCGTCCTGTCCGGCTTCGTCTTCCATCATCAGCACGCCGATCGGACGCGAACGCATCACCGAGCCGGGCACAACGGCATGACGGCCGACCACCAGCACGTCGACGGGATCGCCGTCGTCCGACAGAGTGTTCGGAATGAAGCCGTAATTGCACGGGTAGTACATGGCGGTGTGCAGGAAGCGGTCGACGAACATCGCGCCCGATTCCTTGTCCACTTCGTACTTCACCGGGTCGCCCTTCAGGGGGATTTCGATGACGACGTTGATGTCGTTGGGCGGGTTCTTGCCGATCGGAATCTTCTTCAGGTCCATCTTTTCGTGCTTTCTTGGCTAGCAGAAGGGGCCTCGCTAGGGGCCTGTCGGGGCGGAGAATACGACATCGCCCGACCGCCTGGGAAGTCCCCTAGAGGGTGGATAGAGCAATACTTCAGATTCCCGTCATTTATGACGCCGCCGCTTTGCGGTCCGACCATGACAGCCAGCCCAGCAGCAACAGGGCGGGAATGGTGATCACCGTGGTTAGGACGAAGAAATCGACCCAGCCCAGCCTATCGGCCCAAAAACCCGACAGGGATCCGAACATGGTGCGGCCCACCGCCGTCAGCGACGACAGCAAGGCATATTGGGTGGCGGTATAGGCGACATTACAAAGTCCCGACAGGTAAGCCACCATCGCCGCCCCAGCCATGCCCCCGGTCAGGTTCTCGGCAAAGACGCACAAGGCCAGAACCTCGATCCGATGCCCGGCTACGGCTTGCAGCACATAGAACAGGTTACCCAGCGACTGCAAGACACCGCACAGCATCAACGCCCGGACCGGCCCCAGACGGCCCGCCACCCAGCCCCCCAGCAGGCTGCCCAGCACCGTGGCGACGAAACCGAACAGCTTGCTGACCCAGGCGATTTCTTCCAGCGAGAAACCCAGCGAGATATAAAGCGGCATCGCCATGATTCCGGCCATGGCCTCGCCCAGCTTATAGCCGATGACGAAAATCAGGATCAGAACCCAATTGCGGTGGGTCATGAAATCGGCAAAGGGGCAAACCACCGCGCCATAAAGCCAGGACAGCACCGCCGCCCGCGTCCCTTTCAGATGCGGACGCGCCGCCAGGTAATCGGCGGCCCGGCGTTCCCGTTCGATGGTTTGGGCCGACGGCTTGCGCTCTGGTTCGGGGCTGAGCAAAAACACCGCAATGCCCACCAGCATCAATCCCGCCATCACCCCATAGGCGACGAACCAGCCGAAATGATCGGCCAGGAACAAGGCTCCGGCCCCGGATGTCAGCATAGCCAGACGATAGCCCGCCTGGGTCGCCCCGGCCCCCGGTCCCTGTTGTTCGGCCGTCAGGATTTCCACGCGATAGGCATCGATCACGATGTCCTGACTGGCCGATAAAAAGGCCACCAACACCGACAACCCAGCCATTAGCCACAAATCGGCCTTGGGGTTACACTGCCCCAGGGCAAACACGCTGGACATCAACCCGATCTGGATCAGCACGCCCCAGCCCCGCCGCTGGCCCAGACGTAGCGGCGGCGGCAGGCGGTCGATCAGCGGCGACCAGACGAACTTAAAGGCGTACGGGGTGCCCACCAGGGCAAACAGGCCGATCGAAGCTTTGCTGATCCCCACCGACGCCAGCCAGGCCGACAAGGTCGAGAACGTCAGGGCCAAAGGCAAACCGCTGGAAAACCCCAAAAACAGGATCGCCAACACCCGGCGGTCGCCGTACATGGAAAACACTCTGACCCAGCCGGACATCGCCGCTTCGTCCCATCATTGGCAAAAAGTCTGGGCAGTGTAGCCGTTCTTGCGCCCGGGCCAAAAGAAAAGGGCTGCCGACGCCAAAACGCCGACAGCCCCATTCACACCGCGAAGAGAAAGCTTAGCTTTCCTTCTGACGGCTCATCTTCTTGCGTTCGTTCGGATCCAGGTAACGCTTGCGCAGACGGATGCTCTTGGGCGTCACTTCGACCAATTCATCGTCTTCGATGTAAGCAACAGCCTGTTCCAAGGTCATCTTGCGCGGCGTCGTCAGACGCACGGCTTCGTCCTTGCTGGTGGTGCGGATGTTGGTCAACTGCTTGCCCTTCAAGCAGTTCACTTCCAGATCGTTGCCACGGCTGTGCTCGCCGATGATCATGCCTTCATAGACCTTGACGCCGGCGCCGACGAACAGCGGACCGCGTTCTTCGATGTACCACAAGGCATAAGCCACGGTTTCGCCAGCGCCGTTCGAGATCAGAACGCCGTTGCGGCGGCCATCGATCGGGCCCTTATAGGGGGCGAAGCCATGGAACACGCGGTTCATCAGGCCGGTGCCACGGGTATCGGTGAGGAATTCGCCGTGATAACCGATCAAGCCACGCGACGGGGCCAGGAAGGTGATGCGCAGCTTGCCGCCGCCCGACGGACGCATGCCGGTCATTTCGGCCTTGCGGTTGCTCATCTTTTCCACGACGGCGCCCGAGAATTCCTCATCGACGTCGATGAAGACTTCTTCAATGGGCTCCAACCGCTCGCCGGTTTCCTCGTCGGTCTTGAACAGCACGCGGGGACGCGAAATCGACAGCTCGAAGCCTTCGCGGCGCATGGTTTCAATCAGAACGCCCAACTGCAATTCGCCACGGCCAGACACCTCGAAGGCATCCTTGCCCGCGGTTTCAGCGACGCGGATGGCGACGTTGCTGTCGCATTCCTTGAGCAGACGGTTGGCAATGACGCGGCTCGTGACCTTGTCGCCTTCCTGACCAGCCAAGGGGCTGTCATTGACGGCGAAGGTCATGGCCAGGGTCGGCGGATCGATCGGCTGGGCCTGCAAAGGCTCGGTCACTTCCAAGGCGCAGATGGTGTCGGCCACCGTGGTCTTGGTCATGCCCGACACGGCGACGATGTCGCCGGCCTCGGCCACGTCCAAAGCCGTGCGCTCAATGCCGCGGTAGGCCAGGATTTTGGCGATGCGGAACTGTTCGATGACGCTGCCGTCACGGGCCAGCGACTTCACCGCCTGGTTCAGCTTGACCGAACCGGACTGAATGCGCCCAGTCAGCACACGGCCCAGATAGGGGTCGGCTTCCAAGGTAGTGGCCAGCATCGAGAAGGGCGCTTCCAGGTCGTGCTTGGGAGCGGGCACATGCTTCAAGATCAGGTCGAACAGCGCCGACAGATCCTTGCGCGGACCTTCCAGGCTGTCGTCGGCCCAGCCGTCGCGGCCGACCGCGAACATGGTGGGGAAGTCCAACTGTTCGTCGGTGGCGTCCAAGGCAGCGAACAGATCGAACACTTCGTCGTGCACTTCGTGCGGACGGGCGTCGCCACGGTCAACCTTGTTGATCAGCACGATCGGACGCAGGCCCAGGGCCAGCGCCTTGCCGGTGACGAACTTGGTCTGCGGCATCGGGCCTTCGGCGGCATCAACCAGCACCACAACGCCGTCAACCATCGACAGGATGCGTTCCACTTCGCCACCGAAGTCGGCGTGGCCGGGGGTGTCGACGATGTTGATGCGGGTATCCTTCCACTGCACCGAGGTGCACTTGGCCAGGATGGTGATGCCGCGTTCCTTTTCCAGGTCGTTGGAGTCCATGACTCGCTCGGCGACCTGTTGGTTTTCGCGGAAGGTGCCGGATTGGCGGAGCATGGCGTCAACGAGGGTGGTCTTCCCATGGTCGACGTGGGCGATGATGGCGATGTTGCGAAGATTCATTTTCAAGCCGTGGCAAAACGTGTTTCAGCGACCAGCTGAGCCAAATTGGCTTCAGGCCGGGCGCCAACATGCCCGATGATTTCGGCGGCACAGATGCCGCCCAAACGGGCGCAGGTCCCCAGATCGCGGCCCTGGGTGAAGCCGTACAAGAAGCCGGCGGCGTAAAGATCGCCCGCTCCGGTGGTGTCCACTACCTTGGACACCGGCTCGGCGCCCTGAACAACCACTTGACCGCCAGCCACGACGATCGATCCCTTTTCGGATCGGGTCAGGGCGGCGATATCACAATGCTGGCGCACCTGGCGCACCGCGTCTTCAAAGTCTGTCTGATAGAGCGAGGTGATTTCCGCCTCGTTGGCAAACAGGATATCGACGTGGTCGGACAGCAATTCAAGAAACTCGGCCCGATGACGGCCGACGCAGAAAGGATCGGACAGCGACAGCGCCACCTTGCGTCCTGCCTCATGGGCGATGCGGGCAGCGGTGCGGAATGCTTCCTTGGCCTTGGGCGGATCCCAAAGATACCCTTCCAGATAGGTCACCTTGGCATTGGCAATCACGGCGGGGTCGATGTCTTCGGGCCCCAGATCGACGCAAGCGCCAAGAAAAGTCATCATGGTGCGTTGGGCGTCGGGGGTGACCAGGATCAGGCACCGCGCGGTGGACACCCCATCCTGGGCAGCGGCGGTGTCGAAAGCAACGCCCTGGGAACGCAGATCGTGGCGGAACACATCGCCCAACTGATCGTTGCGCACCTTGCCGATATAAGCACCCTTGCCGCCCAGCGCCGCCAGACCGGCGATCGTATTGGCGGCAGAGCCACCCGAACATTCAATGCCGGGACCCATCTGGGCATAAATCTGTTCTGCCCGTTGGGCGTCGATCAGGGTCATCACACCCTTGTCAACGCCCAGCGCAGTCAGCTTGGCGTCATCGGCATGCGCAAGCACGTCGACGATGGCGTTGCCGATGCCGGTAACGTCGAAGGCGGGACCCGCCATATAATCCTCCGGAAGATGAATTGCGGCGCAGTATAGCCATCGCCACCGCCGCCACAACGGAAATCGCCGTGACACAGCCATGTGGATAAGAAAGGCTGTCCCTTTTTAACCCCCTTCCGGCTTCGCTGCCGCGTTAATTCATGGTTAAATCGGGTCATGCTCGCTTCCATCGCCCATGCCTTCGGGCAGTTGCCCGATCCCCGGTTCCGCAGTGTGTTGCTGCGCAGCCTGGCCATCACCCTGGTGCTTTACATCCTGCTTTATGTCGCGGTCGGCTTTGGCCTGCGGCAATTGCACTTGTTCCAGTCGGCCTGGATCGATACAGGGCTGGACCTGCTGGGCGGGGCCGGGGTGTTCGTTATCAGCATCCTGCTGTTTCCCGCCGTCACCACCCTGGCCCTGTCGTTTTTCCTGGAAGACGTCGCCCAGGCGGTCGAGGCGCGGCATTTTCCCAATCTGGGACAGCCCCGCCCTCAAGGCTGGATGGAATTGATCTGGGGGGCTGTGCGTTTTGCGGGTGTGGTGCTGCTGGTCAATCTGCTGGCCTTGCCGATTTATCTGCCGCTGCTGTTCTTTGGTGTGGGGGCCTTGGTCTATTACGGGATCAACGGCTATCTGATTTCCCGCGAATATTTCGAGATGGTCGCATCGCGCCGCCTGGAGCCGGACCGGGCCGACGCTTTGCGCCGCGCGCATCTGGGGCGGCTTTGGGTGCTGGGAGCTGCCTTGGCTTTCTGGTCATCCCTGCCGTTCTTGAACCTGTTGACGCCGATTCTCGGCACCGCCGCCATGCTGCACGAGTTCGAAGCGTTGCGGAGACATCACGGGATCGTATAATCCGTTCTCACCGATCCGTTTCAAGGGAACATCCCATGTCCATTCCGCGCACGTCCCGTCTGGTTCTGGCCTTGAGCTTGACCGCGCTTTTGGCGGCGTGCGGGGGCGGCGGGTCGCGCCCCGACACTGCCGCCAAGCCCAATCACGGCTTTATCCTGCCCAATCAACCCAAGAGCAGCACCTCACCCGGCACTCCGTCACCCGCTGATCTGGCCGATCATCCCGACCATTTCAAAGGCATGGCGGCACCCGACGTGCTGGCCACCCTGGGCCAACCGGACTACCGCCGTCGCGAAGCCCCGGCCGAGGTCTGGCAATATTATGGTGACGGCTGCGTCTTGGACCTGTTTTTGTACGATGAAAGCAAGACCAAGCGGGTGTCCCATGTGGATATGCGCAACCGCAATCCCGGCCAATTGCCCGACGCCGAATGCCTACCCAAGCTGCTGGTCGGCCAACGCGAGCAGCCGTCAACCTGACGACAGGCCGGGCTTCAACACTTCGTGGGCCAAATCGATCCAGGCTCGTGCAGGGGGCGATAATTGCGCCCCTTGCCGCCAAGCCAGGGCGGCACGCCAACGCAAGTCCTGTTCGTCCAACAGCGCGCAGGTAATCGGCGACTTAACCCGGTTTTCCAAAATCAGCTTAGGCAGCAAGGCCACCCCCAACCCGGCCGCCACCAGCGCCATGATAAAGTCGGCCTGACCGCTGCGGGCCGCCGCATGGGGCACGAAACCACGGCGGCGGCAGGCATCCTCGATCAACGGGTTCAGAGCGAAGCCGGTTTCAAACATGATGAAGGGACTGTCGGCCAGTTCCACCAGCCGAACCTTGCTGCGCCCTTCCAGGTGATGACCGGGTGGCAACAGGGCCATCAGCGGGTCGTCATGCATCAGCTGCCAGCAGAAATTCTCGGGCACCGGCAGCAACGACACCCCCAGTTCCAACTCGCCCGCTTCCACCAGCTGTTCCAGTTGCAGACTGCCATGTTCGATCAGCTGGATTTCCACGCCCGGATAACGGCTGCGATACTGGGCGAACAGCGGGGCGAACAGCACGCTGCTGCCAATCCGCGACAGCCCCAGTTGCAGACGCCCGCGCTTTAACCCCCGCAAATCCGCCAGATCGGCTTGCAGATTTTCCCGCTCGGCCAGCATGGCGATGGCGCGGCGATAGACCATCTCGCCCGCCGCCGTCGGATGGATCCGATGCCCCAGGCGATCCAACAGCGATGCCCCGATCTCGTCCTCCAACTGCCGCACCGCTTTGCTAACGGTCGGCTGGGTAGAGTTCAGGCTTTTGGCGGCGGCGGAAAAGCCGCCCTGGCGTACCACTTCGACAAAGGCGCGCAGCGTTCTTAGGTCCATTATTCCAATCCTGAATAATTCTTATTCAGACAATTCATTTCCAACATAACGCAAATTTCCGTACCTTAACCAGCGTTCCCTTCCTGGAGAAAGCAAGAGATGTTCCGCCGTCTGATGACGCTTGTCCGCCTTATGCTGCACCGCAACCGCTGGGTCCAAATCGCCCTGCTGACCGGTATCTGGCTGGGTGCTGACCGTCTGGCCGCGTGGAGCCACTTGCCGATCCCCGGCGGGGTCATTGGTCTGGGGATTCTGTTGGTGCTGCTGTTAACCGGGCTGGTGCGCCAGTCCTGGTTCCGCCACGGTACCGCCAGCCTGCTGGACCATATGCTGCTTTTCTTTGTTCCTGCCATGATGGCGCTTCTTGATCACCACGAACTGTTCGGCAAGGCCGGACTGATTTTGTTGGGCGTGATCGTTGTTGGCACGGTTCTGGTTATGGCCGGAACTGCCTTGGCGGTTGAACTTTGCTTCCGTTGGACCTTGCGTCATGAGCGGTCTTAATTTTTCCGTCCATTCCCTGGTGACCCTGCCCGCCTTTTGGGCTGCGGTAACCCTGGGTGTCTATCTGCTGGCGCGCGCCGTCAATCAGCGCCATCGCCGCTGGTGGACCTCCCCCTTGCTGCTGACTTGGGGCGGCTGTTTCGCCGCCGCCCTGGCCCTGCATGTCAGTTATCACGACTATCTGCGCGGCACCCATTGGCTGATTACCATGTTGGGCCCGGCCACCGTGGCCTTTGCCCTGCCGATCCACGAACATCGCGCTATCATCCGCCGCCATTGGCCGGTGTTGCTGGTGGGCGTGACGGCGGGCAGCCTGATCGCGGTCGGCAGTTCGTGGCTGTTGGCCAGCTTGGCCAGCCTGCCGATGGATTTGCGCTTAAGCCTGCTGTCGCGCTCGATCACCACCCCGTTCGCCATCGCCGTCGCCCAAGATATCGGCGGCGTGCCGGAACTGGCCGCAACCTGCGTGGCCGTCACCGGCCTGTGCGGCGCGGCCATGGGCGACATTCTGCTGAAATGGCTGCCGATCCGCTCCAGCTTCGCCAAGGGCGCCTTATTCGGCATGGGCGCCCACGGCGCGGGTGTCGCCAAGGCCCGCGAAGTTGGCAACGAGGAAGGGTCGATTGCCGGCCTTGTCATGGTTCTGGCCGGTCTGGCCAATGTTACCGCCGCACCGATCTTGATGGTCGCGCTGCATTGACGCCGCATCAGGTTCCGTCACCCCTCCCCAGACGGAACCGCGGCCTATACGGGACAGAGGCGCGGCAACGCCGCACGCGCTTCTGTCCCGTTTTTTTATTAAATTTCCTTGCCCTTGAATTCGCACAGAGTGTTGACGACGCATTGCCCGCAATCGGGTTTGCGCGCCTTGCAGACATAACGCCCGTGCAGGATCAGCCAATGGTGGGCGTGCAGCTTCCATTGGGCAGGGATCCGCTTTTCCAGCTTTAACTCCACCTCCAACGGGGTCTTGCCGGGAGCCAGGCCAGTGCGGTTGGAAACACGAAACAAATGGGTGTCCACCGCGATAGTGGGATGGCCAAAGGCGATGTTCAGCACCACGTTGGCAGTCTTGCGCCCGACGCCGGGCAGTTCTTCCAGCAATTCTCGCTGTTCGGGCACTTGACCGTTGTGGCGCTCCACCAGCAGGCGGGACAGGGCGATGACGTTCTTGGCCTTGGTGTTGAACAGGCCAATGGTCTTGATATGCTCCTTCAGCCCGTCTTCTCCCAGATCCAGCATTTGCTGCGGGGTCGAAACCTTGGCGAACAGCGCCCGCGTCGCTTTGTTGACGCCGACATCGGTGGCCTGAGCCGACAGCGCCACCGCCACCAGCAAGGTATAGGGATTGGTATATTCCAACTCGCCCTTGGGCTCTGGGGTCTTGGCCGCCAAACGGGCAAAAAATTCGTTGATCTGATCGCGGGTCATCGGGATCACTACCTCCTGGCTGGCGACCATGTTAGCATCGCCCCGCTTTCGGGCCAGAGAGAAGGAATGCAAATGTCAGGTTGGTGGAAACGATCGGTTCTGTTGGCGGCAGCGGTCAGCCTGCTGGCGGCATGCGCCGATGATCCCAAGCCGGTCAACCGCATGCAGACCAAACGCGTCTCGCCCGAAGCTGTGCCCGCCCCCACCGTTCCGGCAGGCACCTTCGACAAGGCGCGCTCACAAAGCTATCTGGCCCAGGCCCGTTCCGCCGAAGCCACGAACAATCTGGCCGATGCCAGGACCTTTGCCCAATATGCCGTTGATTCCTGGCCCGGCGATGTCGATGCCTGGTCAGAACTGCAAACCATCTGTCATGCCCAGAAAGATGCCGATTGCGCCGACCGCGCCGCCTTTTTCCATGACAAGGTAGAATATGCTAACCCGCTGCCCGCCCGCGTCGGGGTTCTGGGCTTTCAGTCCATCGCCGAGGAAGAAGCCAGCGCTCCCGCCAAAAAGGGCAAAGGCAAGACCTCGGACGCTGGCGATTACGATCAGGCCACCATCGATATGGCACGCCGCCTATGGGCGTTCTACAACACCCAGGACCCCGCTTTGCAACGCAAAGACGTTCCCGAAAAGCCTCCCGGTTGGACCGAAAGCTATCCCTACGTCACCATGATCGGCATTGGCGGGGTTGCCGCCGGGGTTATCGCGGGGGCGAAAAGCATCGCCGATAAATGAAAAAAGGCCGAACCAGCATCCCGGTTCGGCCTTTTCCCTTTCTGGATTGGTGCGTCAACCTAATTCCAAAACATCGCGCATGGAATAAAGTCCCGGCGGCTTTCCGTGCGCCCACAAGGCAGCGCGCACCGCCCCCTTGGCAAACACCTGACGGGAAGACGCCTTGTGGGTCAGTTCGATGCGTTCGCCATCGGCGGCGAAGATCACCGTATGATCGCCCACCACGTCGCCGCCGCGTAAGGTCGCAAAACCGATTTCGCCGGTAGGACGCGGCCCGGTCAGGCCATCGCGGCTTTTGCACCAGACATCCTGCAAGGCCACCTGACGCCCAGCCGCCGCCGCACGCCCCAGCCCCAAGGCAGTCCCCGAGGGGGAATCGACTTTGTGACGGTGATGCATCTCGACGATTTCAATGTCGTAGCTGGGGTCCAGGGTCCGGGCCACCTGTTCCACCAACGACAGCAGCAGATTGACGCCAACACTCATATTGGGGGCCCACACCACGGCGGTACGGGCGGCAGCAGCCCGCAAAGCGGCTTCCTGCTCCGCTGACAGGCCAGTGGTCCCAACCACATGCACGGTGCGGGTTTCCGCCGCCAGGGCGGCATGCTGAACCGTGGCTTCGGGGGCGGTAAAATCGATTACCGCATCGGCCACCTCGAACAGGGTCTTGGGATCGACACCGATGGTCACGCCCAGTTCCTTGCGCCCAACCAGCAGACCAAGATCGCGCCCGGCAGCATCGCCGCCGACCCGCTCGGTTCCGCCCGCCAACACCGCGCCCGGCGTATCGAGCACTTCGCGCACCAGCATCTGGCCCATGCGGCCGGCGCAGCCCAAAATACCAATCTTCGTCATAGGATTCTGTCCTTCCGCCGTCAGCCGCCAGCAGGGGCCGTTAATCTTTCAGATCGTCCCACAGTTCCTTCACCTTGGCGAAGAAGCCGTGGCTTTCCGGGCTGGTGTCCTTGCCACCCGCCTTTTCGAATTCACGCAACAGTTCTTCCTGACGCTTGGTCAGGTTGACCGGGGTTTCCACCACGGTTTCAACGAACATATCGCCACGCGCCGGACTGCGCAGAACGCTCATGCCCTTGCCGCGCATGCGGAACTGGTGTCCCGATTGGGTGCCCGCCGGAATCGACACCTTGACCCGGCTGCCGTCGATGCTGGGGACTTCGATAGTGCCGCCCAAAGCCGCCGTCACCATATCGAGGGGCACCCGGCAATGGATGTTGGCGCCTTCGCGCTGGAACAGGCGGTGACGCTGCACCGACAGGAAAATATAAAGATCACCGTTGGGCGCGCCGCGCATTCCGGCCTCGCCCTCGCCGCTCAGGCGGATGCGGGTGCCGTCCTCGACGCCAGCCGGAATCGTAACCGACAGGGTCTTTTCCTTGCGCTTGCGCCCCGTGCCGCCGCAGCCCTTACAGGGATCCTTGATAACCTTGCCCATGCCCTGACAGGTCGGACAGGTGCGTTCAATGGTGAAGAAGCCCTGGGTAGCACGGATTTTTCCGGCCCCGCGGCAGGTGCCGCATTCCACCGGCTGCGAGCCGTTGGCCCCGCCGCTGCCGCCGCAATCGTCGCACTGCACCGAGCTGGGGATCTTGATTTCGGAGGCTTTGCCGGCAAAGGCTTCCTCCATGGTGATTTCCATGTCGTAGCGCAGGTCCGACCCTCGCGCCCCGGCCTGACCACCGCCCCGGCGGCCACCCATGAATTCACCGAACATTTCGTCGAAGATGTCGGCAAAGCCGGAGAAATGGGAATCCCCGCCAAAGCCGCCGCGTCCGCCGCCGCCAAAGCCACCCTGCTCAAAGGCCGCATGGCCATAGCGGTCATAGGCAGCCCGCTTCTGATCATCCTTCAGAACGTCATAGGCCTCATTGAGTTCACGGAATTTCTCGGCCGCCTTGGGATCGTCGGGATTGCGGTCCGGGTGGAACTGCATCGCCAGCTTGCGGTAAGCCTTCTTCAGCTCGTCCGCGCTGGCGCCCTTGGCGACGCCCAGAACTTCATAAAAATCGCGTTTGCTCATTGCCGCTACGCTATGCCTGTTCGACGTTGAACCCGATGGACAGCCGCCCCGGAAGCTGAAAAGCGTCCGGGGCGGCGTCCTTCATACCTTGAAAATGGTGCCAGACAAACCGGACTTACTTGCCCTTCTTGTCGCCATCCACTTCTTCGAAGTCGGCATCGACGACGGTTTCGTCATTGGCCGAGGCAGAAGAGGCCGCATCGGCGCCCGGCTGGACCCCGGCTTCCTGCTGCGCCTTGTACATGGCTTCGCCCAGCTTCATCGACGACTGGGTCAGAGCTTCGGTCTTGGCCTTGATGACCTCGCCGTCGCCGGATTCCAGCATATCCTTCAAAGCCTTGATGTCGTTTTCGATCTGGCTCTTCTGGTCAGCGGGGATCTTGTCGCCGAATTCGCCCAGGTTCTTTTCCACGCTGTGGATCAGACCGTCGGCATGGTTGCGGGCTTCCACCGCTTCACGACGCTTCTTGTCTTCCGAGGCATGGGCTTCGGCGTCCTTGACCATCTTTTCGATGTCGGCGTCGTTCAGACCACCCGAGGCCTGGATGCGGATCTGCTGTTCCTTGCCGGTGGCTTTGTCCTTGGCCGACACCGAGACGATACCGTTGGCGTCGATGTCGAAGGTCACTTCGATTTGCGGCACGCCGCGCGGAGCGGGCGGCAGGCCCAGAAGGTCGAACTGGCCCAACATCTTATTGTCGGCGGCCATTTCGCGTTCACCCTGGAACACGCGGATGGTCACGGCAGTCTGGTTGTCGTCGGCAGTCGAGAAGACCTGACCCTTGCGGGTCGGGATGGTGGTGTTGCGGTCGATCAGACGGGTGAACACGCCGCCCAGAGTTTCGATGCCCAGCGACAGCGGGGTGACGTCCAGCAGCAGAACGTCCTTCACTTCACCCTTCAACACACCGCCCTGAATGGCGGCGCCGATGGCGACCACTTCGTCCGGGTTGACGCCCTTGTGGGGCTCACGGCCGAAGAATTCCTTCACCACTTCCTGGATCTTGGGCATGCGGGTCATGCCGCCGACCAGGATCACTTCGTCGATTTCGCTGGCCTTCAGACCGGCGTCCTTCAAAGCGGCGCGGCAGGGTTCGATGGTGCGCTGCACCAGATCTTCCACCAGGGCTTCCAGCTTGGCGCGGGTCAGCTTGATGTTCAGATGCTTCGGGCCCGAAGCGTCGGCGGTGATGAACGGCAGGTTGACTTCGGTCTGCATCGCCGACGACAGCTCGATCTTGGCCTTTTCCGAGGCTTCCTTCAGACGCTGCAACGCCAAACGATCCTTGCGCAGGTCGATGCCCTGTTCGCGCTTAAATTCGTCGGCAAGGTAATCGATGATGCGGGCGTCGAAATCTTCACCGCCCAGGAAGGTATCGCCGTTGGTGGACTTCACCTCGAACACGCCGTCGCCGATTTCCAGGACCGACACGTCGAAGGTGCCGCCGCCCAAGTCATAAACGGCAACCACGCCCGCACCCTTCTTTTCCAGGCCATAGGCCAGGGCGGCGGCGGTCGGTTCGTTGATGATGCGCAGCACTTCCAGACCGGCGATCTTGCCGGCGTCCTTGGTGGCCTGACGCTGGGAGTCGTTGAAGTAAGCCGGCACGGTGATGACCGCCTGGGTCACCTTTTCGCCCAGATAGCTTTCGGCGGTTTCCTTCATCTTTTGCAGGATGAAGGCCGACACCTGGCTGGGGCTGTACTTCTGCCCTTCGGCATCAACCCACGCGTCGCCGTTGTCGCCCTCGATGATGTGGTACGGCACCAAACCGATGTCCTTTTGGGTCATCGGATCATTGAAGCGGCGCCCGATCAGGCGCTTGATGGCGAACAGGGTATTGGAAGGGTTGGTGACGGCCTGGCGCTTCGCCGCTTGGCCGACCAAACGTTCGGCTTCGGCGAAGGCGACCATCGACGGCGTGGTCCGAGCGCCTTCGGCGTTCTCGATCACCTTCGCGCTTTTGCCTTCCATAATGGCGACACAGGAATTGGTCGTGCCCAGGTCGATACCGATGACTTTGCTCATTTCGTCCTCATCTGTTGCGGCCAGTCTCCGCGGTCCTTCCTACGAGCAACCGCAGAAACCCCCGCCGGTTGGCGTTCTCCGCCCACGGCCTGACTGTCGAAACCGGGCGGAGTTTGATCTCTTCGCGGTTATATAGGGTGCGGCAAAAAAGCCGCAACTGATCTCTATACCCCTTGGGGCGCGGATATTAGCACTCTGCGCCAGAGAGTGCCAGAGAACGATCTGCCTCGCAACCGCTGGCTTTCCAAGGAAAACACCACATCTAAACAAGATATTTCAGGCAGGTTAAATCATCCTTCGCGCACATATTTTTCAAACTTTCGTATAGAGCTCTCTTGAGCAAAGTCTCTGGCTTTGCTTCAATGGCGGCCAACCCCACAACGGTCGGAACGGCTGGGATACGCGGAATGCCTGATAATTTAGACGAAATGGACCCCGGCACCCGCCGCCATATCCGCTTTCGCCTGCTGCAATTTCTGATGCTGGTGATGATCGGTATTTTTCTGTTCATCGCCGCCGTTGCCGAACCAATCTTTGGCTCGGCCGATCTAGGGTGGACCTTCCTGGTGCTTTTGCTGCTGGCCCTGTTGGGATTTTGGTGGTCGGGGCAACAGGCGGAACGCCGTCGCCCCGGCTTCAACCACCAATCCTATGCACCCGGGGAATAGCCGGACCACCAGCCCGCCCCCCTTTCGCAAGCAAGCCCCTTCCCACGGCTTTTCGCCTTCTCTAGTATTGGGGCATCTTTCTTTGTGATTGCTGATGGTGCCGTGACTTCCACCCCCCGCCTGTCCGTTGTTGTTCCCTGCTACAATGAAGCCCCCAATGTGGAGGCATTCTTCGCACGTCTGGTCCCGGTGCTGGAAAGCACACAACTGACTTGGGAAGTGGTCTGCATCAATGACGGCAGCCGCGACGACACCCTGGAACGGCTGAGGGCCGTGCATCAGCGCGACCCCCGCATCAAGGTGCTGGACCTGTCGCGCAATTTCGGCAAGGAACGCGCCTTGTCGGCGGGCTTGGCCCATGCCCGAGGCGACGCCGTCATTCCCATGGACAGCGATTTGCAGCATCCGCCGGAAACCATTCCCGCCCTGATCGCCAAATGGCAGGAAGGCTATGAAGTGGTGTTCGCCGTGCGTAATCACCGGACCGGTCAGGGATGGCTGTCACAGTTGCAGGCCCGGCTGTTCTACTGGGTCTTCGACAAAATGTCGGAAGTGCCGCTGCCGCGCGAGGTGGGTGATTTCCGACTGATGGACCGCAAGGTGGTCGATGTCATCAACGCCATGCCAGAACGCACCCGCTTTATGAAGGGGATTTTCGCCTGGGTCGGCTTCCGCCAGACCGGTGTGCCTTACGAACAGGAAGAGCGACGCTATGGCGAAACCAAGTGGGGGTCTTTGAAGCTGCTCAGCTTCGCCTTTGATGGTCTGGTGGCGTTTTCCGACTATCCCTTGCGCATCTGGGCGCTGGTAGGCTCGGTGATTTCCGGCTTTGCCTTTTTCTATATCGTCGTCCGACTGATCCGCACTCTGCTTTATGGCATCGATGTGCCGGGCTATGAATCGATCATCGTCATCATGCTGTTCCTGGGCGGCGTGCAATTGATCACGCTGGGGGTGATCGGCCATTATCTGGGCCGCGTCTTCAACGAGGTCAAAGGCCGCCCGTTGTTCATCGTGCGCGACAAGCTGGGCTTCGACCCAGGCGAACCGAAGCTATAATTTGGCCATAATCGCCAGTCTATCTTACGATGGATCGGCAGGACCACCCTGGTCTTTGGGGTGTTTCCCATTTTTGGACCGCATCACCGTACCTTGAGGACTGATCTTGGCCCAAACCATTGCCCTGGTCGATGACGACCGCAACATCCTGACCTCGGTTTCCATCGCGTTGGAAGCCGAAGGGTTCAAGGTGCGTACCTATAACGACGGCACCGAAGCCCTGCGGGGATTGTCATCCCAGCCGGTCGATCTGGCGGTGCTCGACATCAAGATGCCGCGTATGGACGGGATGGAACTGTTGCAGCGCCTGCGCAAAACCTCGGCCGTGCCGGTGATCTTTCTGACCTCGAAAGATGACGAGGTGGACGAGGTGCTGGGCCTGCGCATGGGCGCCGACGATTATATCAAAAAGCCGTTTTCCCAGCGCCTGCTGATCGAACGCATCCGTGCTCTGTTGCGCCGTGGCGAGTTGGCCCGCGAACCGGCGGAAGTCACCGCCGCCCAGGTGGTGGTGCGCGGCGAACTGGTACTGGACCCGTCGCGTCATGCCTGTACCTGGAAGGGTCAGGCGGTTGACCTGACCGTTACCGAATTCCTGATCCTGAAATCCCTGGCGATCCGCCCCGGCCACGTCAAAAACCGTGACCAGTTGATCGATGCGGCTTACGGCGAACATATTTATGTAGATGACCGCACCATCGACAGCCACATCAAACGGCTGCGCAAAAAGTTCCGCGATGTGGACGACGATTTCGGCCATATCGAAACGCTCTATGGCGTCGGCTATCGGTATCGCGAAGACCCGTGAAACTGCGTAAATCCACCCCTCCGTCCCAGCCTGAGTCCGATGAAGACGCAGCCGAGCAGCCGCGTCGCCGTTGGCGGCGGCGTTGGATTCCCCTGGCCTCGCCGCTGACCCGGCGCATTCTGGCGGTTAATGTTCTTGCCCCTTGCATCCTGGTGGCGGGGCTGTTCTATCTGGATCGTTACAAAAACGAACTGATTGCCGCCGAACTGGAATCCTTACGCATTCGCGGCGAGATGTACGCCGCTGCCATTGGCGAAGGGGCGGTCAACGACACCGGCTTGGAGATCCCCGATCTGGCCCCGCAGATGGCCCGACAAATGGTGCGCCGCCTGTCCACCCCGGCACGGGTCCGTGCCCGGCTGTTCATCCCCTCGGGCGAACAGATCGCCGACAGCCGCACGTTGATGGCGGGCAATACCCTGGTTCAGGTAGAAGACCTGCCGCCGCCGGAAACCGGGCTGTTTCTGCGGGTCTTCAGCGCCACCTACAACTTCTTTACCGCCTCGCCCCTGGCGGATGCCGGACTGCCGATCTATCGCGAAAAGGCCCGCCCCAAGGCCACCGATTACCCGGAAGTGGTTCAGGCCCTGAGCGGCGACGCCGCCTGGGCGGTCCGCGGCACCCGCAATCACCGTCTGCTGCTGACGGTGGCGGTGCCGGTGCAGCGTTATAAGCAGGTTCTGGGCGCGGTGATGTTGTCGTCATCGGGCGACGACATTCA
>JASLCK010000224.1 GCA_030151865.1 Rhodospirillaceae bacterium
GGCCTGCGCTCCAACAACATCGACCCCAACGCCCGCCACTGCATGGCGTCCGCCGTCACCGGCTTCATGCGCACCTTCGGCATCGACGAGCCGATGGGCTGTTATGACGATATCGAGCAGACCGACGCCTTCGTGCTGTGGGGCTCGAACATGGCCGAGATGCATCCGATCTTGTGGTCGCGCATCACCGACCATCGCCTGACCGGCGACAACGTCAAGGTGGCCGTGCTGTCCACGTTCGAACATCGCAGCTTCGAACTGGCCGACATCCCGATGGTGTTCCGCCCGCAGACCGATCTGGCGATCTTGAACTACATCGCCAACTACATCATCCAGCATGGTGCGGTGAACGAAGACTTCGTCGCCAAGAAGGTCAACTTCAAGCGCGGCGCCACCGACATCGGTTATGGCCTGCGCCCCAACAATCCCAAGGAAACCAACGCCAAGAACTCGGCCAAGCCCGATGCGGCGGAACCGATCGGCTTTGACGACTTCAAGAAGTTCGTCGCCGATTACACTGCCGAAAAGGTGGCGGCCCTGTCGGGCGTGCCGGTCGATAAGCTGGAGGCCCTGGCCAAGCTTTATGCCGATCCCAAGGTCAAGGTCGTGTCGTTCTGGACCATGGGCTTCAATCAGCATACCCGTGGCACCTGGGCCAACAACATGGTCTACAACATCCACCTGCTGACGGGCAAAATCTCGCAGCCCGGCTGTGGCCCGTTCTCGCTGACCGGCCAGCCGTCGGCGTGCGGCACCGCCCGCGAAGTGGGGGTGTTCTCGCACCGTCTGCCTGCCGACATGGTGGTGGTCAACCCGGCGCACCGCAAGCATGCCGAGGAAATCTGGAGGCTGCCCGACGGCACCATTCCCGATAAGCCCGGTTATCACGCCGTTCAGCAGAACCGTATGCTGAAGGACGGCAAGATGAACTGCTATTGGGTGCTGTGCACCAACAACATGCAGGCCGCCGCCAATCTGAACGAGGAAACCTATCCGGGCTATCGCAACCCCGAAAACTTCATCGTGGTTTCCGATCCTTATCCGACCGTCACGGCGCTGTCGGCTGATTTGATCCTGCCCACCGCCATGTGGATGGAAAAGGAAGGCGCTTACGGTAATGCCGAACGGCGCACCCAGTTCTGGCGTCAGCAGGTCAAGGCCCCGGGCGAAGCCCGTTCGGACCTGTGGCAGCTGATGGAATTCGCCAAGCGCTTCAAGGTCGAGGAAGTCTGGCCGGAAGACCTGATCGCCAAGGCCCCGGAACTGCGCGGCAAGACCCTGTTCGACGTGGTGTTCAAGAACGGCAACGTCGATAAGTTCCCGTTGACCGACTTGCAGCAGGGTTTCGAGAACGACGAATCCAAGGCCAACGGCTTTTATGTGCAAAAGGGGCTGTTCGAAGAATATGCCAGCTTCGGACGTGGTCACGGCCACGATCTGGCACCCTTTGACATGTACCATAAGGCCCGTGGTCTGCGCTGGCCGGTGGTCGATGGTCAGGAAACCAAGTGGCGTTTCCGCGAAGGTTTCGATCCTTACGTCAAGCAGGGCGAAGGCGTGCGGTTCTATGGCAATGCCGACGGCAAGGCCAACATCTGGGCGCTGCCCTATGAACCCGCCGCCGAGGAACCGGATGACGCGTTCGACCTGTGGCTGGTGACGGGCCGCGTGCTGGAACATTGGCATTCCGGTTCGATGACCCGGCGCGTGCCGGAACTCTATCGCGCTTTCCCGAACGCGATGGTCTTCATGCATCCCGACGACGCCAAGAAGCGCGGCTTGCGCCGCGGCCAGGAGATCAAGATTTCGTCGCGTCGCGGCGAGATGATCAGCCGTCTGGAAACCGCCGGGCGCAATCGCCCGCCGGTGGGCGTGGTGTTCGTTCCCTGGTTCGACGAAAGCCAGCTGATCAACAAGCTGACCCTGGACGCGACTTGTCCGATCTCGAAAGAGACCGACTACAAGAAGTGCGCCGTCAAAGTCGAGAAAGCCTGAACGAAAGGGACGGACCGGGACCGGCGGCGGGTTTGAGGCTTGCCGGTCCCCCTCCGCCAGTGTGCGGCGATGACCGATCGACAGGACAATAAAGCGAATTTGGACCGGCGCGACTTCTTCGCCAAGGCCGCCAAGGCGGCGGGCGGGGTCTGTCTGCTGGGACTGGGGCTGGGCGCGGCCAATCACCGCCGCGCCGATGCGGCCGCCGTGTCTTTGCGCCCGCCCGGCGCATTGCCCGAAACCGACTTTATGTCGGCTTGCATCCGCTGTGGCCTGTGCGTGCGCGATTGTCCGTATCACACCTTGTCGCTGGCCGAGATGGGCCAGGGCGTGCCCCCCGGCACACCCTTCTTTCAGCCCCGCCAGGTGCCGTGCGAAATGTGCGAGAACCTGCCCTGCATCACGGCCTGTCCCACCGGCGCCTTGGATCACAAGGTGGTGGACGCGACCAAGATCCGCATGGGCACGGCGGTGCTGTCCGATCACGAAAGCTGTCTGAACTGGCAGGGACTGCGCTGTGACGTTTGTTATCGCGTCTGTCCGCTGATCGACAAGGCCATCACGCTGGAAGAGATCCACAACCAGCGCACCGGCTTTCACGCCATGTTGCTGCCGATCGTCCATCACGATGTCTGTACCGGCTGCGGCAAGTGTGAACGGTCCTGCGTGTTGGAAAAACCGGCCATCAAGGTTCTGCCCGATCAGATGGCGCGGGGCAAGATGGGCGACCATTACCGCCTGGGATGGGAAGAAAAGGCCAAGAACGGGGATCAGCCGCTGGTGGATGCACCGGTCAAGCTGCCCACCCGTTTGCCGGACGGTGGCTATAAGGGGTTCAAGCCATGAGCTCGCTTCTGCACCGTAACCGTTTTCTGCTGGCCCGGCGGGTGTCGCAATTGGGATTGCTGGGCCTGTTCCTGGCGGGCCCGTTGGGGCTGACGCTGGGGGGCGGGCTGTGGCTGGTTAAGGGCACATTGGCGTCCAGTCTGACGCTGGGGGTGCTGCCCCTGACCGATCCTTTGATCCTGCTGCAAACGCTGTTGGCAGGACATTGGCCGGAACTGACCGCCCTGACCGGGGCTGCCATCGTGGTGGGATTTTATCTGCTGGTCGGCGGGCGGGCTTATTGCTCGTGGGTGTGTCCGATCAACATGGTGACGGACGGGGCCGGTTGGCTGCACCGTCGCCTGGGCTGGAAAACCCGCATGACATTGCCGCGTCACACCCGCTTTTGGGTGCTGGGGGCGGTGCTGGCGCTGTCGGTCCTGACCGGAACGGCGGCGTGGGAAGCGGTCAATCCCATCACCATGCTGCATCGCGGTCTGGTGTTCGGGACGCTGCTGACCGGCGGTTTGGCGCTGTCCTTATGCGCCGCCGTGTTTCTTCTGGATCTGGCGCTGGGGGCCCGGTCCTGGTGTGGGCATATCTGCCCGGTGGGGGCGTTCTATAGCCTGATTGGCAAGGTTGGCCTGATTAAAGTCAAGGCTGGCAACCGGCAGGCTTGCGACAATTGCCTCGATTGCTACCGGGTTTGCCCCGAACCCCATGTGATTTCCCCCGCTTTGCGCGGGGCGGCAAGAGGGATTGGCCCGGTGGTGGCCTCGCCCGATTGCACCAATTGTGGGCGCTGCATCGATGTCTGTTCCAAGGATGTCTTTCAGTTCGCCACGCGTTTCAATTCATCGACGACGCCTGAAAAAGGGGAGAGCGCGCTGTGAAAACCAAACTTCTGACATGCCTGACTGCGGCGGGGCTGGCCCTGTCGGTCCTGGCCTTTAGCGGCTCTATCGCCCCTGCGGGCGCGGATGATGTGCAGTCCCTGCGCGGGACTGCGCCGGTGACGTCCGAAGACGCCGCCCCGCCGGTTTACAATGTGCAGGAAGGCCAACGCTTCGATAAAAACTATCGCCAGCAGCCGCCGCTGATCCCGCACCGCATCGACAAATACGAGATCGACCTTAAGGTCAATCAATGCCTGCGTTGCCATGACTGGCCCAACAATGTGAAGGAAAACGCCCCCATGGTGTCGGTTTCCCACATGATCGACCGCGACGGCAACAAGTTGGACCGCGTGTCTAACCAGCGTTGGTTCTGCGTGCAGTGCCATGTTCCGCAGGCCGAAGCCAAGCCGCTGGTGGAAAACAAGTTCCAGCCCGCGACTTCGGCCAAGTAAGGGGGCTGTCATGGATCAGGACAACAAGCCCGCACGCGGCGGCCTGATGGGATTTGTCAAACGGGTTTGGGCGGTTTTGTCCCGCCCGACCGCCAAATTCTCGCTGGGCATTTTGCTGGTGGCGGGGTTCGTCGGGGGCATTCTGTTCTGGGGCGGTTTCAATTGGGGTCTGGAAATGACCAACAATGAAACCTTCTGCCGGACCTGCCACGAGATGGACCAGAACGTCTATCAGGAATACCGCACCACCATTCACGACCAGAATCGGTCAGGCGTGCGGGCGACTTGCCCGGATTGCCACGTGCCGCACGACTGGTTCCATAAGATGAAGCGAAAGATCCAGGCGTCGAACGAGGTGCTGCACCATATTCTTGGCACCATCTACACCCGTGAAAAGTTCGAGTCGCACCGGCTGGAGCTGGAAAAGCAC
>JASLCK010000246.1 GCA_030151865.1 Rhodospirillaceae bacterium
TTCTTGAACAGCACGCCCTTGCCTTCCATCACCGGCTTGGCGGCCAGCGGGCCGATGGGGCCCAGCCCCAGCACGGCGGTGCCGTTGGTGATCACAGCCACCAGATTGCCGCGTGCGGTCATCGATGCGGCTTCGCGCGGGTCGTCCTTGATCAGTTCGCAGGCATGGGCCACGCCGGGAGAATAAGCCAAAGCCAGATCGCGCTGATTGGCCAGCGGCTTGGTGGCGGTGACGCTGATCTTACCCGGAGTGGGATAGCGGTGATATTCAAGGGCGCTTTCGCGGAAATCGTCGGCGGACATGAGTAATTTTCTTTCTTGGATGCGGGGCCGGTTGTGCCGGGGTTTACGCAAGAAGTGCAAATATGCGGTGTTTGCCCCCTGGTCTTCAATGGAAAATCGCCCCCTAAAACCAGTCTTTTGAGCCCATCTTTACCATGGGTAATCGCTCGGGTTGCTTGTTGCACCGCGACGGTCTTTTTCTGATTTATTTATGCGGATTGTTAGCGGGCAGCTTTATTGCGTGACGGGCCGGATCAAGGGCTCTGCTTTCCCATGCCGTGTCTGCAAACAAAAATACCCCGTCCTCGTGGGGGAGGGCAGGGCGGAAAAGGTAGGGCTGCATCAGGATCAAACCGTCGGACGGCGCTGGAACCCGTCCAGGCCCGGATCATCGATATCTTGGATATCCACACTCACCACCACGGCCGAGGGCGGGCCTTGGCGGCATGTTGCCACCATCTCGGCGACCAGGGTGGGATCGCCGCAGAACACGGCTTCGACGCTGCCATCACAGCGATTGCGGATCCAGCCGGTCAACCCGCGCATCTGCGCCTGTTCAACCGTCCAGCCCCGATACCAAACGCCCTGCACGCGTCCGGTTACGGTCACATGCAGGGCGATGGTTTCGTTCATCAGGTTGCTTCGAACGTTAGGAAGCGAACTCGATGATCTTCTGATCCACGGCCAGGCTGTCGCCAGCCTTGGGATGGATCTTGGCGACGGTGCCGTCGCGTTCGGCGCGAAGGATGTTTTCCATCTTCATCGCTTCGACCACGGCCAGCACTTCACCCGCCTTGACTTCCTGACCTTCGGTCACCGCGACCGAGACCAGCAGGCCCGGCATCGGCGACAGCAGATACTTGGACATGTCGGGCGCGGCCTTGACCGGCATCAGCGCGGCCAGTTCGGCCCCACGGGGGCTATAGACCACCACAGTGGCCAGCGAGCCATTGTGGAACAACTGATAGCCCTGACCCTTGCGGTCGATCTGAACGACGATAGCGTGCTTGTTGTCGTCGTTCACAACGCCACGGAACAGCGGCTGGCCGATATCCCAGTCAGACGTGACGGTGATGGTCGGACCGCCCATTTCCAGCGCATAACCGCCTTCGATGGTGCTGATCTTATAGGGGTAGTTGGTGCCGTTGAAGACCACGACCCATTCGTCGCCGGGGGCGACTTCATGGCCGGGCATCTGGCCGCTGATCGAGCAGGCGCGTTCAACCAGCTTCTGCTTGACGAAGGCGGCGACAGCCACCAGCAGGCGCGGGTCTTCGACCGGCAGATCGTCGGCCGAGAACCCGTTGGGATATTCCTCGGCGATGAAGTTGGTGGTCAACTCGCCCTTGACGAAGCGCGGATGAGCCATCAGCGCCGACAGGAACGGGATGTTGTGCGACAGGCCGCGGATGTAATATTCGTCCAGGGCATGGCGCATGTTGTTGATCGCCAGTTCGCGCACCGGGCCGTAAGAGCACAGCTTGGCGATCATCGGATCATAATACATGCTGATTTCGCCGCCTTCATAGACGCCGGTATCGACACGCACATTCGCGCTCTCGGCGGGCGGAATGTAACGGGTCAGACGACCGATCGACGGCATGAAGTTGCGATAGGGATCTTCAGCATAAACGCGGGCTTCCATGGCCCAGCCGCTCAGCTTCACATCTTCCTGGGCCAGCGGCAGCTTCTCGCCGTAAGCGACGCGGATCATCAGCTCGACCAGATCGAGGCCGGTGATCAGTTCGGTCACGGGGTGTTCCACCTGGAGACGGGTGTTCATTTCCAGGAAGAAGAAGTTGCGCTTGGCATCGACGATGAACTCGACGGTGCCAGCCGACTTGTACTTAACGGCCTTGGCCAGAGCCACCGCCTGTTCGCCCATGGCCTTGCGCACGGCTTCGGTCAGGAACGGCGACGGGGCTTCTTCGATCACCTTCTGATGGCGGCGCTGGATCGAGCATTCACGCTCGCCCAGATAAATCACGTTGCCGTGAGAATCGCCGATCAGCTGGATTTCGATGTGGCGCGGCTGTTCGATGTACTTTTCGATGAAGACGCGGTCGTCGGCGAACGAAGACTTGGCTTCGTTGGTGGCCGAGATGAAGCCTTCATGGGCCTGCAGGTCGTTCCAGGCCAGACGCATGCCCTTGCCGCCACCGCCGGCCGAGGCCTTGATCATCACCGGATAGCCGATTTCCTTGGCGATTTTCACCGCTTCGTCGGCATCCTTGATCACGCCCATATAACCGGGGACGGTGGAAACACCGGCAGCCTTGGCCAGCTTCTTCGATTCGATCTTGTCGCCCATCGCGAAGATGGCGTGGGCGTCAGGGCCGATGAAGACGATGTCGTTGGCAGCCAGCTTTTCCTGGAATTCGCGCTTTTCCGACAGGAAGCCATAGCCGGGATGAACGGCTTCGGCGCCAGTCTGCTTGCAGGCTTCGACAATCTTGTCGGCCAGCAGGTAGGACTGGGCGGAGGGCGCAGCACCGATATGCACAGCCTCGTCGGCCATCTGAACGTGCAGAGCGTCCTTGTCGGCGTCCGAATAGACGGCGACCGTCGCAATGCCCATCTTCTTGGCCGTCTTGATGACGCGGCAGGCGATTTCGCCACGATTGGCGATGAGGATCTTTTTGAACATCGCTTGCGTCCCCCTTAGAGCGGAATGTTCCCGTGCTTACGCCACGGGTTTTCAAGCTTCTTGTCGCGCAGCATGGCCAGCGAACGGCAGATACGCCGACGGGTGGCATGCGGACGGATCACATCGTCGATAAAGCCGCGATGGCCGGCGACGAAGGGGTTGGCGAACTTCTGGCGATATTCTTCCGTGCGCTGGGCAATCTTTTCGGGATCGCCGATATCGTTGCGGAAAATGATCTCCACCGCGCCCTTGGGGCCCATCACCGCGATTTCGGCGGTCGGCCAGGCGAAGTTGACGTCACCGCGCAGATGCTTCGAGCTCATGACGTCATAAGCGCCGCCGTAAGCTTTGCGGGTGATGATGGTAACCTTCGGCACGGTGCATTCGGCATAAGCATAAAGCAGCTTGGCGCCGTGCTTGATGATCCCGCCGTATTCCTGCGCGGTGCCGGGCAGGAAGCCGGGGACGTCCACGAAGGTGACCAGCGGAATGTTGAAGGCGTCGCAGAAACGCACAAAGCGAGCGGCCTTGCGCGAGCTGTCGATGTCCAGGCAGCCCGCCAGCACCATCGGCTGGTTGGCGACGATACCGACGGTCTGGCCTTCCATGCGGCCGAAGCCGGTGATGATGTTGCCAGCGAAAGTCGGGGCGATTTCAAAGAAGTCGCCGTCGTCCACGACCTTCAGGATCAATTCCTTCATGTCGTAGGGCTTGTTGGGGTTTTCCGGAACCAGGGTGTCCAACGACATCTCGATGCGGCTGGCGGCGTCCTTGGTCGGGCGCACCGGCGGCTTCTCGCGGTTGTTAGACGGCAGGAAATCGACGAAACGGCGCAATTGCAGCAGCGCTTCGACGTCGTTTTCAAAGGCCAGATCGGCCACGCCCGACTTGCTGGTATGGGTGATGGCACCGCCCAGTTCTTCGGCGGTCACGGTTTCGTGGGTCACGGTCTTGACCACGTCCGGACCGGTCACGAACATGTACGAGCTGTCCTTCACCATGAAGATGAAGTCGGTCATCGCCGGGCTGTACACCGCGCCACCGGCGCAGGGGCCCATGATCAGCGAAATCTGGGGAACCACGCCCGAAGCCATCACGTTGCGCTGGAACACTTCGGCATAACCGGCCAGCGAGGCGACGCCTTCTTGGATGCGGGCCCCGCCCGAATCGTTAAGGCCGATCACGGGCGCGCCCACCTTCAGGGCGTGATCCATGATCTTGCAGATCTTTTCGGCGTGGGATTCGGACAGGGAGCCACCGAACACGGTGAAGTCCTGGCTGAACACGAACACAAGGCGACCATTGACGGTGCCGTAACCGGTGACGACGCCGTCGCCGGGAATCTGCTGCGAACCCATGCCGAAATCGTGGCAACGGTGTTCGACGAACATATCCCACTCCTCGAAGGAGCCGGGGTCAAGGAACAACTCAATACGCTCGCGGGCAGTCAGTTTACCCTTGCTGTGTTGAGCCTGAATACGCTTCGGACCGCCGCCGGCCCGCGCGCGGGCGCGCTTTTCTTGCAGCTGTCGGATGATCTCCGTCATGGACTCCCCCGAGTTCTTTGGCTTTCTTCGACCATGAGATTGGCCAGGGCGTTCGAGATATCATCAACCGGCGGGCTAATCCAGGATTTTACACACTTATGAACGCATAGGGGGGTGTTGCGGCAAGCATAGTTCAAGCAAGCGGGCTGATGCCGCAATATCATTGCGCAGCACTTCCCGGCGCTTGGTCGCTTCGGGGTCTTCTCCCCACAGCTCTATCTGATAAGTTTCATCCAATTGGCTGGCCGCGAAGGCTTCCTCGGCAGCCAGATGACCGTCAACCAAGGCGATCCCCAACAGCAGGGAGCCCATGGAGGCCACGGCGTTCTGCAAGGCGGTCAGGCGGATGTCGTCATAGGCCGTGATATGGGCGCGCAGGGCACTGACCGAGCCATCCGGCGGGGCGATGGGCAGCAATCCGGTGGTCACCGGCATGGGGGCGCCGATCTGGGCGTCGATCCAGTCCAGGATGGGTTGCCAGACGGCGCGCTGGCGCTCCACCAGATCCTGAGGCGATTCGGCGCGGTAGCACAGAAGGTCGGTTCCGGCGTAGCGGATCATCTCGTTGATGATCATGTCGCGCGACGGGGCAACCCGGTCCAGGGCGGTGCTGGCCAGCTGCATCATCGGCATTTCGTGGGGCTTGACGGTTTTCCCTTGGGCCAGCCATTCGGCGGCGACGGCGGCCGCCAGCGCCTGATGGGGCAGAACCAACGGATGCCCGGCGGGGGTGCGTACAGTGCGCCCATCCAGGGTGACGGAAAAACCAGTGTCAGAGACAGCCACTTCGGCGCGGGTATAAAAACGCTTCATTCTTGCTTAGTTTCCCAACAGACCTTGAAGCAGGCCTTCCAGGCCCCCTTCGGTTTTTTCAGGTTCGGTTTTCTTGCCCTTGCCGGGTTTCCGCCCGCCGGAGCTTTGGGCTTTCTGCGCCTGGGCAATGGCGGCCAGACAGGGATTGTTGTCGTCGGAGCCGGTGCTGACCAGGGGCACGATCAAGCCCAGCGGCCCTAGGGCGATGCTGCTCATGGCCCCGGCGACGCCCTTGACGATGGCCCCCTTGTTGGGCGCGACCGACGGGTCCATCAGCGATCCGCCCACATCCAGCGGCATGGCCAGGGACAACAGGCTGGGATCTTTGGGGCGCGGCGACAAGGTCAGGTCGATGGTTTCGCTGTTCAGATTGATGCTGCCGTGACCACCGACCGTCATGCGGCTGGTGTCCAGCAGCAGGGTTTCGGTCTTGGCCAGACCGTCGGTAACGACAAAGCGCCCGACCATGCATTGCAAGGCGGCGTCGCGTTCCTTGTTCCAGGGCGACAATTGGCGGATGACATCGGTCGCCAGGGCGTCGGCATAAACCCCATCCAGCGACCCTTGGCCGGTGACGATGACGGTTTCGCCGTTCAGCTTGGCGGCAATGGCATGGGGGGTGCG